>JADKIU010000006.1 GCA_016722565.1 Bacteroidota bacterium | reverse complement strand
AAGGTTTGGTATTTACTAATCACCATTGTGGATATAACGCTATGCCGCTGCGCTCGGTTGAGCATGATTATTTAAAAAACGGCTTTTGGGCAAAAAGTAAAATTGAAGAGATTTATGCCAAAGGTGTACATGCTCAATTTTTAGTAAGAATTGAAGATGTGACTGATAAAGTAAATGAAAAATTAAAAGACTTAGCTAAAACAGATGTTCCTGTAAAACTACCTGGCATTTTAGCAGAAATAGGTAAAAAAGCAGTTGAAGGAACTGAGTTAGAAGGTAGAGTAAATTCTTTTTTTAAAGATAACCAGTTTTTATTATTTGTTTATGAGCGATATAAAGATGTGCGCTTGGTAGGCACCCCACCAGAAAGTATTGGAAAATTTGGTGGCGATACTGATAATTGGGAGTGGCCTCGTCATACAGGCGATTTTTCTATTTTCCGTGTGTATATGAGCAAGGATGGTAAGCCAGCAGAATACAATGCTGACAATGTGCCTTACAAACCAAAATATTTTTTACCTGTTTCTATAAAGGGATTAAAGGATGGAGATTACACCATGATTTATGGTTACCCTGGCGGAACAAATCGTTATGAAACTTCTTACGGTGTTAAAATAAAAACCGACATTGAAAACCCAAGTTTAGTTGGTTTACGTGATGTGCGTTTAAAGCATATGCTTGAGGAAATGAAAAAAAGCCCTGCTGTAAAAATTCAATTAGCTGGCTCTTAATATGCGGGCATTGCAAATTACTGGAAGTTTTTTGATGGTGAAAAAACAATTATTGAAATACAAAATCTACGAACAAAACAAGAAAGCGAAAAACAATTTTTACCGCTTGGGCAAAAGGCAAACCTGAATACGAAAACATTTTTGCAGATATTGAAAAACGTATGTTGATTGGCGCCCATATGCTAAACACCGCATGTACATTCGCGAAGGCATTTTAGGCTCACCACTGTTAACGTTTGCTTCTAATTTATGGCGCTAGATGCTGCTTATGCAAAGCCAAATGCAAACCCGAAGATATTGCCAATTTAGTAAAGCATTAAAAGGTGCTTGGGAAAAATTTAGTGAAGATGAAAATGTTGTGTCTGATAAAAATATTTAGCATCCATGGTGAATATGTTTTATACGGACGCGATGCCGCTGCCCAGCATCCATCAGCAGTTTTCAAATGATTAAAAGCAAGTATGGCGATTTACTCAAAACCAGAAACATCAAAATAAATCTTTACCAGACTATGTTCTTAAATAAAGAAAAGGCGACTGCTTTTTTAATGCGGTTGATACTGCTGCAATTCACAAAGACCCTGCGTTTCAATTGGGCTCTGTTTTTAACTAATTACAATACTAACTAAAAAACAATTAGAGTTAGCTGCTGCAAAAGATTATGGTCAGTATAAAGACGCAGCTTTAAACGACATTGTAGTTGGTTTTATTACCACAAATGATATTACTGGAGGAAACTCAGGCTCACCTGTTATTAATGGAAAAGGCGAATTAGTAGGCTTAGCATTTGACGGTAACTACGAAGCGTTAAGCCATAAAATTGCTTTTGATAAAGATTTAAATCGTACCATTTGTTTAGATGTGCGTTATATGCTTTGGGTAGTTGACAAATTAGGTGGTGCTACAAACATTATTAACGAGTTAGATTTACGCAAGAATTAAAAAAAATAGTTGTAGTTTCTAAAAGCCGTTGAATGTTTTCAACGGCTTTTTATTAGCGGCATTTATTTTAAGGTAGGATTTATCTGAGACACTAAAATTTAGCGTTGGATAAATTAATAATATTTACCCTCGAATAGTGTTTTAGAAAAGACGAAAAAACTGACCGCCTAAAATAATTAGTTTACCTACAAAAACTTTCTGATATCCATTTATTGAATGGGCTTTCCCACTGAGTGAGCAGCTTGATTAAGTTGCTTTTAAAAACTAAATTTATGGGGTTTGCTATTAGCATTAGCTATGCTATTCAAATAATTTATAGTGCATTTTTCTTTTTATTATATAAAAAATACGTTCTAATTTAATTGTACAAACACAACGCGCAATGAAAAAAAGTTATTTATTACTCGCCTTGCTTCTGATTACTAGCGTGCGTTTCACATTTTCTCAAATTACTTTCAACTTTACTGGCGCAAGTCAAAGCTACGTAGTGCCTGCAGGTGTAACTGTAATTTGTTTTACGGTTGAAGGAGCGCAAGGTATGACGAATGTGAATGCAAATGCTGGTGGTGGTTTAGGTGGTAGAGTGCTTGGAAGTATCCCAGTTGTTGCGGGTCAAGTTCTTCAAATAAATGTTGGTAGTGGTGGTTTTATTTCAAACGCTGGAGGTTTTAATGGCGGCGCAAGAGGCGGCTCAGTTACTCCTAATGCAGCAGAAAACCCACCTTCATGCGCTACTTCTTGGGGCGGCGGCGGCGGCGGCGCATCAGATATTCGTTTTGCTCCTTATGGATTAGTAGATAGATTTGCTGTTGGTGGCGGCGGTGGCGGAACTGGAGGAGACAGACAATTAAACTGTTCTCCTGGCTGCGGTGGCGGCGGCGGCGGCGGTTATTACGGTGGTGGTGGTGGTGGCGCCTATGGTGGCTCTCCTGGTTTTGGAGGCACTCAAGTTGGCGGCGGTCTTGGTGGTGCATCTTGTTGCGGTTGTCCTTTATCTCCTCAGCCAGGTGCTGCTGGTGTTTTAGGCAGTGGTGGTATTGGCGGTGGTTTAAGTGGTGGTAATATGCAATTCGGAAGTGCGCTTGGTTGTTTGGGTGGTATTGGCGGTGCAATTGTAGGTGGGCAGGGACCAAATTGTACTGGAGGAACTGGCTGTCCAAGCACTTGGCCTGGGGCTGGCGGTGCTGGTGGTAGTAATTATGCATCTGGCGCTGTTATTGGTGCCGCGCATGCTGGCGGAGTTAAAGCTGGAAATGGTCGCGTTATTATTATTCCAAATTGCTGTAATCAACCAACTTTAGTTCCACTTGCAAATCCTAATCCTATTTGTTTAGGTAACACCTCTACATTAACTGTAAGTGGCGCAGGTACTGGTGGTACATACACATGGACCCCTGGACCAATTACTGGTTCAATGGTTACTGTTACTCCTACTGCAACAACAATTTATTCGGTTTCTGGAACTAATACTTTAGGTTGTGTTGGAACTCAAACTATTTTATTAACTGTAAATCCTTCACCTACTTTAACAGCTAACTCTGCTACAGTGTGTCTTGGACAAGGGGCAACCTTAATTGCTGGTGGAGCGACTTCCTATACCTGGTATCAGGAAATATTATTAATTCAACTGTAACGTTTAGCCCGCTGCAACTACAGTGTATACATGTTGAGGAACTGCTGCAAATGGATGCACAGCGCAAACAACCGCTACAATAACTGTTAACCCATTACCTGTTCCACTGCCAAATAGCAATAGCCCAATTTGTATTGGAGGAACATTAAATTTAACAGCCAATGCTGCAACAAGTTATACATGGAATGGACCTAATGCATTTGCAAGTAATCTTCAATTTTCGTTTATTAATAATGTTACGGCAGCAGCAGCAGGAAATTAATACATTAAAAATTACGAGTGCTTTAGGCTGCACTGCATCAGCAGTTACTAACGTTTTGATAAACGCATTACCAACCATTACAGTAAATTCACCAAGTGTTTGCCCAGGAGTCGGCGCCACCTTAAACGCAGGCGGAGCCTCAACGTATACGTGGTTCCCAGGCAACATAGTAGGATCATCAGCGAGTTTTACACCAGTTGCCACAACAGTTTATACTGTTATTGGAACATCGGCAGGCGGTTGCACAGCGCAAACAACGGCAACTATAACAGTTAATCCATTACCAGTTCCATTACCAACGAGTAATAGTCCAATTTGTACAGGAGGATTAATTATTCTAAACGTCAACGCATTTACAACGTATACATGGACAGGACCAAATGCCTTTAGCAGTAACTTACAAAATCCAACCATTGCCAATGCATCAACAGTGCATACAGGTAATTATACCGTAACAGTTACAAGCGTACTTGGATGTACAGCTTCTGCGGTAACCAACGTTATCGTTAACCCAACACCAACCATTGCAGTTGGTAATACAGGTCCGTATTGCGCGGGAGCAACCATTAACTTAACTGTTACTGCTGCTAATACTTATACTTGGACAGGACCAAACGCATTTAATAGCAACTTACAAAACCCTACAATCGCTAATAGTACAACCACCATGGCAGGTCCATATGTTGTAACAGTAACAGCAGTTGGTGGATGTAAAAGCACAGGTACAACAGTAGTAGTTGTAAATCCATTACCAACACCAACCATTACAGCTACCAGCCCAGTATGCGTTGGTAAACCAATTAACTTTACAGCTTTGGGAGGAACAAGTTATACTTGGACAGGACCAAATGCTTATTCGGTAGTAGCGCAAAACGCAACAATCCCTTCAGCCATTTTAGCCAATGCAGGCAATTATACCTTAACGCTTACAAATGGTTTTGGCTGTACGAATACAGCAGTTGTAAATGTTGTGGTCAATCCATTACCTGTTATTGTGGTGAATAGCCCAACAGTTTGTGTAGGCTCAAGCTTTACATTAACAGCTACAGGTGGCACAGCGTATGCATGGAGCGGACCAAACGTTTATAACTCAGCGCTTCAAAATCCACCATTCGCCAGTGCATCAATGTCACTCAGCGGAAACTATACAGTCATGGTAACAGGTCCACAAGGATGTACCAATACAGCAGTAGCCAGTTTATCGGTAGTAACATTACCAACCGTTTCTATTGTCGGAACAAACACCTTATGCTCACAAAACTTTAATGGTTCACCAAACACCATTACTTTAACAGCAACTGGTGCAGCTAACTTTACCTGGACATTACCAGGAGGATTTTCTGGTGCACCAAATTTAAATACCTCACCACTGGTTATTACACCACCAGTAACGGCAGTACAAAGCGTAGCAAGTATTTCAGTATTTGGCACAGCAGGTTCATGTACAAGTAGTGCAGTGTATAACGTAACGGTTTATCCTAATCCAACTATCACAGTTAACTCGGCAAGTATGTGCGCAGGAACAAGTGTTACCTTAACAGCAAACAATGCCTCAACCTATACTTGGTCGCCAGCAACAAACTTAAATACTACTAGTGGCCCTGTTGTAATTGCAAATCCAGCAAACACAACGGTGTATAGTATTATTGGTTCAAGTTTAGGATGTAACAGTCAAACACAAAACTCAACAGTAACGGTTGTTCCAAATCCAACAGTAACTATCACACCAATTAATCCTGCAATTTGTTTGGGTAACTCTATAACTTTAACAGCAGCTGGCGCTAATACATACACATGGTCACCAAACATTGCACTCACATCAACTAACACTACAATAACAGTTTCTAATCCAACAGCAACTATTACGTATTCTGTTTTAGGTTCAGCTGCAACCTGTACTAATTTAGCAACCATCACCGTTTCTGTTTTAGGTTTACCATCGGTAACGGTTACACCAAGCAGTCCAACATTGTGTATGAATAATTTTAATGGTTCACCAAATACTGTTTCATTAACAGCGAGTGGTGCGGCTTCTTATACATGGGGACCAATAGTTGGTGTAACAACAAACACGTTAAATGGTCCGCTTGTTATTGGTACATCCAACGGTGCACCTGTTGTAACAGGAACAGTAATTGGTGCTAATGGAACATGTACTAACCTAGCAACTTTCACAGTTAATGCAATTCCAAATCCAACTATTGCCACAACATCTGGCAGTATGTGTGCGGGTACAAGTGTTACGCTCAGCGCAAGCAATGCAACAAGTTATACTTGGTCGCCAGCAACAAATTTAAATACCACCACTGGACCAATTGTAATTGCTAGTCCATCGGTAACTACAGTATACAGTGTATTTGGTTCAAGCGTGGGTTGTAATAGTCAATCACAAAATGCAACGGCAAGTGTTGTTCCAAATCCAACGGTTACAATTACGCCACTTAACCCTGCTATTTGTTTAGGTAATACTATTACCTTAACCGCAGCTGGTGCAAATACCTATACATGGTCACCAAACATTGCATTAAGTTCTACTAACACTGCCATTACAAATGCAAGTCCAACTATTACAACAACGTATTCAATTTTAGGATCTGCAGCAACCTGTACAAATTTAGCAACGATCACCGTTTCTGTTTTAGGTTTACCATCGGTAACCGTTACACCAAGCAGTCCAACCTTGTGTATGAATAATTTTAATGGTTCACCAAATACTGTTTCATTAACAGCGAGTGGTGCGGCTTCTTATACATGGGGACCAATAGTTGGTGTAACCACTAATACATTAAATGGTCCGCTTGTTATTGGTACATCCAACGGTGCACCTGTTGTAACAGGAACAGTCATCGGTGCCAACGGAACATGTACTAACGTAGCAACCTTTACGGTAAATGCAATTCCTAATCCAACTATTGCCACAACATCAGGCAGTATGTGTGCAGGCACAAGTGTAACACTCAGCGCCATGAACGCAACAAGTTATACTTGGTCGCCAGCAACAACATTAAGTTCTGCTAACGGACCAATTGTAACAGCGAGTCCATCAGTAACTACAGTATACAGTGTCTTTGGTTCAAGCGTGGGTTGTAATAGTCAATCACAAAATGCAACAGCAAGTGTGGTGGTAAATCCAACGGTAACAGTTGTTCCGAACAATCCAGTAATTTGTTTAAACAACTCTATAACCTTAACAGCAAGTGGTGCTAATACCTATACTTGGTCACCAAACATTGCTTTAACATCAACCAATACTGCTATTACTATAGCGAGCCCTACTACCAATACTACGTATTCTATTTTAGGATCTGCAGCAACCTGTACCAACTTAGCAACTATTACCGTTACTGTTTTAGGTTTACCATCAATTACCGTTACACCAAGCAGTCCAACGCTGTGTATGAATAATTTTAATGGTTCACCAAATACTGTTTCGTTAACAGCGAGTGGTGCGGCATCGTATACTTGGGGACCAATTATTGGTGTAACCACTAATACATTAAACGGTCCATTAGTGATTGGTACATCCAACGGTGCACCTGTTGTAACAGGCTCGGTAATCGGAGCTAATGGAACTTGTACTAATATTTCAACCTTTACGGTAAATGCCATTCCTAATCCAATTATTGGAACAACATCAGGCAGTATGTGCGCGGGTACAAGCGTTACACTCAGCGCCATGAATGCAACATCTTATACTTGGTCGCCAGCAACAACATTAAGTTCTGCTAACGGACCAATTGTAACAGCGAGTCCATCAGTAACTACAGTATACAGTGTATTTGGTTCAAGCGTGGGCTGTAACAGTCAATCACAAAATGCAACAGCAAGTGTGGTAGCAAATCCAACAGTAAACATTGCACCACTCACACCAACTATTTGTTTTGGTAATTCTATTAACTTAACAGCAAGTGGCGCTACAAATTATTCGTGGTCACCAAACACTGCAATAAGTTCAACTGTTGGAAATAACGTTACCGTTAACCCAACAGTAACAACGGTATATACGTTAATAGGTGAACAAACAACTTGTACAAATGTAGCGGTAACAACAGTTACGGTAGTTCCTTTACCAATCATCAACATCAACTTAAGCAATGGTATGTTGTGTATGAATAACTTTAATAATTCAACCAACACCATTGGTATTAGCGCAAGTGGTGCTAATTCATATAACTGGACAGGCTTTACAGGTTTAACGGTAAATGCAACTAATGCTGCTAATATTATTGGTACTGCAGTTCCACCAAATTTAGTTGGAACAGGAACGGTAGTTGGAACAGTAGGTACCTGTTCAAACACTGCAAGCTTTAGTATTATGATTGTACCAAATCCAACATTAACGGTTTCATCGGCTAGTATGTGTTTTGGTACAAGCGCCAATTTAAATGCAAATGGTGCAACCTCTTATACATGGTCGCCATCAAACACATTAAATACTGCTAATGGAAATGCAGTTATTGCAAGCCCTTCTGTAAATACTATTTATAGCATTGTAGGAACAAGTTTATTGTGTAACAGTCCAACAGAAACAGCAACAGTAATTGTGGTAGCTAATCCGGTTATTGGTGTTGCTCCAGGTGTACCAACTATTTGTGCAGGCAGTGCAATTGGCTTAACTGCTTTTGGTGCTAATAATTATACTTGGTCTCCTGCTTCATCATTAAGCTCAAGCACTGGTAATATTGTTTCAGCAACTCCATTAGTAACTACAAATTACACCGTTATTGGTGAGGCGTCAACCTGTACAACATCAATAGTAAAACAAGTTTTAGTGACGCCACTTCCTCAATTACAAGCAGTGTGTGATAGAACAGCTATTTGTTTAGGAGAAAAAACAGGAATAAATGCGAATGGGGCAACATCATATACATGGATACCAACGTATGGATTAACAAGTGGTAATTCAAACTTTGTGATTGCTGATCCTGCTCAATCAACAGTGTATTCTTTAATTGGAAATAATGGATTATGTACAGCAACAATAACTATTCCTATTAATGTAATTACAAGACCAGTATTAAATTTAACGACGAACAGTCCAAAAATATGCGTAGGCAACAAGTCAACTATTTTTGCTTCGGGTGCTATGGCCTACAGATGGACACCGCCTGTTGCTGATAGTTTGAATCATCCAAACATGGCCATTATAACACCAACTGCTACTATGAACTATACCGTAATGGGTTATAACTTCTCAGGTACTACAGGTTGTGTGTTTACAAAAGAAATTGAAGTGGAAGTTGTACAAACAATTACTGCAACAGCTACAAAGAGTGTAGAAGTTTGTAAAGGTCAATCAGTAAAATTAAATGCTGGTGGTAGCAATACTTATGTATGGGGTCCTTCAAAAGGATTAAGCAATGCATTTATTGCACAGCCTTATGCTAGTCCTGATGTAACGACTGTTTACACCGTTCAAGTTTCTAATGGAGGAAATTGTGGTGGCACCGCAACGGTGCTTGTAAAAGTAAATCCTATTCCTGATGTAAATGCTGGAGAAGATATGACATACAACTTAGATCAACCAATGTATTTAAATGCAAAAGGTACTGGAACTTTAACCTGGATTTTAGGTGAAGGTATTTTATGCAAGGATTGTCCGAATTCGCAAATTATGCCACAAAACAGTGGATGCTATCAAATTATGGCAGTGGATGCTGGTGGTTGTAAGGCAATTGATGAAGTGTGTATAGAAGTAACAAAAGAGCATGCTATTTATGTTCCAAATATCTTTACACCAAACTACGATGGATTAAACGATGTGTTCTTAGTATACGGTACTGGTTTAACTAAAGTGGAAATGTACATCTTCGATCGTTGGGGAGAGAAATTATTTTACTCTAACGAGCAATTAAAAGGTTGGGATGGAAATATTAAAGATGAAGAAGGCAAACAAGATGTATACACTTACCTCATTAACTACACTACATTCGATAATAAAAAACATACCAAAACTGGACATGTTACTTTATTGAGATAGGAAGAAATCTGAATTAATCAAAAGCCCCGCAAATTATTGCGGGGCTTTTTTGTTTAATCAAACTATTTAAAAAAACCCTATGCGTATTTCAATGCACTATCAAATGTTATCTCTGTGCTTTCCATCACCTGGTAATTCCCATCCCTGAGGGTAGGGCGCTTCCAGCAAACTTCCTTTTAAAAGATACGGATACATTTCTGCATAGGTTTGTATTTGGTTGGCGCTAACTCTACGATAAATATGCGAGCGGTGTAATTTTTCAGGATGCGAAAGTCCAGCAGCTGACATTAATTCAACAGCAGCTTTAATTGTTTCGTTTTGATAATTTGCAACACGTACTTTTTTATCATCTACATTTAATCCTTTATACAATTTAGGATTTTGAGTAGCCACTCCAGTAGGGCAGGTGTTTGTGTTGCACTCTAATGCCTGAATGCAACCTAATGATAACATCATTGCTCTTGCACCATTGCACATGTCTGCGCCTAAAGAAATGTTTTTTACTAAATCAAAACCGGTGTGCACTTTACCCGATGCAATTATTTTAATATGTTTTTTAATTCCATATCCATTTAAAGTATCATAAACAAATGCTAGGGCATCACGCAAAGGCATACCTACCGAATTACTAAATTCCAAAGGTGCAGCACCGGTTCCGCCTTCACCGCCATCTACAGTAATAAAATCGGCAAACACATTTTGTTTTACCATGGCCTTGCAAATACTAATGAACTGACTTTTTTGCCCAATGCATAATTTAAACCCAATAGGTTTACCATCACTTAACTCACGTAATTTTTTTATAAAGCCAACAAGGACTCAAACCACCTTCACCGGTGTTATGCGCAAAGCCACCAATTTTTGCACCACCATTTAATGCCATAATTGCATTTTTACTTAAACTACCATAACTCATGGCGCTTACATTAAAAATGCTGGCATTGTATTTTTGTTTGCAATCTGGTCCGCCAACAGTAACTCTTGGATGATGGTCAACTGTATCCTGTGGCAAAGGCGATATTGAATGGTTAAGCCATTCGTATCCCGTTTCGTAAACATTTAATTGAGTACCAAAAGGCGTAGTGTCATTTACTTTTTTAGAACGTTGGTAAATAACGTTGCGACTTAAACGATTGTATGGCGCGCCATCGGTATCACTTTCAATAAAATATTGATATACCTTAGGTCGCATCCATTCGGCCCACCAGCGCATACGGCCTAATTACAGGAAAGTTATGGATGATGGAATGTTTGGTTTGGCTTAAATCCATAATGCCAATTAATACAATTGGCACAATAAGAATAAAGGAGAAAAATACCCAATTCCAAAAGTATCCAAGCACAGCAACTGCAGCGCAAATAACGAGTGATTTTAAAAGAAATTTTGTCATAGTGATTATAAATATAAAAATTGAATTAGGTTAAAACAAAAAATAGTGTGATAAATGGCTTTTTAAGAGTCAAACACTGTAACCATAATTTTCTTATTTTTGTAAGCTCTTAATTGGCCCCGTAGTTCAATGGATAGAACGAGCGTTTCCTAAACGCTAAATCCCAGTTCGATTCTGGGCGGGGCTACTATCTCAAAGAGTTTTTATTTGCATTATGAATAATCCTATTAATAAGACTTTCTTTATTTTTATTTGGATTATTCTTTTTAATCAATTCACTCTCTCAACAAACCTGAATCACTTAGACGGATTCTGGGAATCAAGTATCACTTACAAGTGTTCTTGGGGTTGGAAAGATGAACGCAACAGTGTTTTGTTAAGCAAAAATTTTGGAGATTCGTATAAGGGAATGGTTTTTGGCGGAGAGATTGAAATATCGCATTCGTTTAGTGATGAATATAGTTTTGAAATCTCGGGTCAAGATGGTTGTATTCGCAAAAGGAACGTTAAAAAAAACAGAGTTTGCTGGAAGGATTTATTTGAGGGGCGAATGGATTTCATCTGGGGGAAATAATGCGATGTGGGGAACGGGTTTATGTTGTAATGGAAGAATAGAGTTGTACCGAGATAAAGCAAAGAAAAACCAACTAAAAATCAAAGGAGCCTTTAAAAGAAGAAAAATGTTGAATACCGCGATCGCTCATTCGCATTTTAAACTTGGAGCAGGAAAGAAATTTGTTTTAAAGATGTTCTGTTCAAATTTAGTTCAGATGAACTTTTACCCGAAGCATATCCTGAACTTGATTTTAACTAATGTTTTAAGGAGGATTCGAATATGCGTTATTAGCTTAGAAGGACATACGGATATAGATGGACCGCATCGCCAAAACAAAAAACTCTCAAAAAAGCGTAAAACAGGTAAAGCTTTATTTGGTTGAACAGAGGAATAAAGGAGCACCGATTAAATTAAAATGGTATGGCGATAAAAAGCCACTTTTAAAGAAGGAAATGTAGAGAAAGAAAGATTAACCGAAGGGTAGAGGTGAGAATGCTTAAATGATACGCAAATTTGGAAAGTTTAACTCTTGCAATTCAGATTTTCTTGTTTACTTAGAGGTAAATTGCACGCCATGTTAAAGTCCAAATTGTTTCAATTCGTTTTAGTGTTAGGCTTTTGCTCTTCTGTGTTTGCTCAAAAAACAATAACAGGAATTTTAACTGCCAGCAAGGCAAAACGTTTACATTAAATTGCGATAAAATTGATGAACTGCCATCTGTAACCGATACGTGCAATGTATCCAAAGATATTTCAGGAACTAAAAACCTTTTGGGATTACTATTCAAAGCGGATGGATGGTGTTGGCCGATGCATTTTTTGAGCAGAAAAGAAAATTTGATTACATTTAAAGTGATTCGCGAAACTACTCGATGTAAATAAGGGCGGTAGCGTTAATTTCAGAAACATTACGTTTAATCCTCATGGCAATGGCACCCATACAGAATGTGTGGGACATATTAGTAAGGAGAATTATTCCATCAATCAAACATTTACTCGGTTTATGTTTATTGCTGAGTTACAATTGTTATTCGTACGTTAAGTAACGGCTTAAATAAATTGCATATGCAATACAGTAACACCAATCCTCCTTATATTTTAAATGATGCGATTAATTTTTAAACGATAAAGGCATTGAGCATTTATTTATTGATTTACCAAGTGTAGATAAAGAAAAGATGATGGTAAATTAGAAGCGCATCATGAATTTTGGAATTATCCTTCAAATACTCAAACACACAAATCCATCACCGAAATGATTTATGTGCCTAATGATGTGTTTGATGGAACCTACCTATTGAATATGCAAATTGCATCGTTTGAAAATGATGCGAGTCCGAGTAAGCCGGTTTTGTATAAGATCTATTAGAGCAGAAACCGCAAAGACGCCTGCGGCGTTCGCAAAGGAGGCGCTAAGTTCGCTAAGTTTTTCATCAGCATCCAAAGAAGGCAAAGACCTATGGTAATCGCAAAAAGAGCTTTGGAATGTTTTCCAACACTTTGCGTAAGTGTAGCTTTGCCTTCTTATAAATTTGTTGAATCTTTGCGCTCTTTGCGACTTCTTTGAGAAACACCAAGGTGTCTTTGCGGTTTCTGCCTCTAAAATTAATCTGCCTGCCTGCCCGCAAGTAAATACATCACAGCCATTCTCACAGCCACTCCGTTTTCTACTTGTTCCAAGATGATTGATTGTTTGCTATCCGCTACATCGCTTGTTATCTCTACACCGCGATTAATTGGTCCAGGATGCATCACAATAATTTTTTTAGAAAGCTTATCGAGTATTTCCTTATTTAAGCCGTACATCATGGTGTATTCCCTAAGAGAAGGAAAGTATTTTATGTCTTGGCGCTCTAATTGAATGCGCAACATATTTGCTACATCACACCACTCTAAAGCTTTTTTAAGATTTGTTTCCACTTCAATTCCCAAACTAGTAATGTATTTTGGAATCAAGGTTGCAGTCCGCACACTTTAACTTGCGCCTAATTTTGTAAGCAAAATATTGAGGCGCTACGCGCAGTGAAAATATCACCCACAACCATCCACTTTTTGTTTTTAAAGTGCCCAGCTTTTCTTGGATTGAAAATGCATCAAGTAACGCTTGTGTAAGGTGTTCATGCGCGCCATCTCCTGCATTTACATTTTTGGCGTTTATTCTTTTGCTAAGAAAATGGCGGCACCAGGACTGCTATGACGCATCACAATCATATCCACTTTCATGGCTAAGATGTTGTTTACTGTGTCAACTAGCGTTTCTCCTTTTTTTACAGAGGAGTTAGAGGCAGAAAAATTAATGGTATCAGCACTTAAACGTTTTTGCGCGAGCTCAAAAGAAAGACGTGTTCTTGTAGAGTTTTCGAAAAATAAATTGGCTACTATAATATCACAAAGTGAAGGAACTTTTTTAATTGGTCGGTTAATGACTTCTTTAAAGTTCTTAGCGGTGTTTAAAATGAGTTCAATATCGTTTTTGAGAGATCTTTTATTCCGAGAAGGTGGTTTACACTTAAGTGACTCATTTTTGAA
>JADKIU010000005.1 GCA_016722565.1 Bacteroidota bacterium | reverse complement strand
GGAAGCCAAATCACTTTAAAATACTAGAAATGACAAAAGAATCAGTGAATTAGGATACACTGAAATAGTAACAAAAGAAGGTTTAAATAATGAATCGTTGATTGTAATAAACGGAGCATACGACATACTCGCTAAAATAAAGAACAGCGAGGAAGAAGGCGGTCATGGGCATTAAAACATAATGGGCGGAGGCTTGGTTCCTTTTAAGTTTGATTAAACTTTTTTCATAGCCAAGGTCTCTTGCCCACCAAATTAAAATAAAATAGAAATGATTAATACAGATCCAAACCATAAAACACACCTACGATGAGCGAGGCAAAATGACCTGTTGTACGTTGAGGATAAAATTTACGCAAAGGCTGAAGAAGCATTCTCATGAAGGGCATAATCACGACCACGAGGAAGAATCTGCGTGGAAAGAATACTTACCTGCAATAATTAGTTTTGTTGTTTTAATGTCAGGAATTATTCTCGATAATTTTATCAAGCCGGATTTTTTCAAAAATTACGTTCGCCTCATTTGGTATATCGTTGCTTATCTTCCTGTCGGAATTCCTGTATTAAAGATGCAGTAAACCTCTATCGCAAAGGTTCGTTTTTTTCGGAGTTCTTTTAATGAGCATTGCAACCATTGGCGCATTCTTTATTGGAGAATACTCAGAAGGCGTTGCTGTAATGTTATTTTATGCGGTTGGAGAGTTATTTCAGTCGGCAGCTGTTAAACGTGCAAAACGAAGTATTAAAGCTTTGTTAGATGTTCGACCTGATACGGTAACTGTACTAAGAAACGGATCAACAATTACAGTATCGCCAAGTGAAGTAATAATTGGAGAAATAATCCAAGTGAAACCGGGAGAAAAGGTAGCATTAGATGGAGAACTCACCTCTGAGTCATCCGCATTTAATACAGCTGCTTTAACCGGAGAAAGTAAGCCTGATACAAAACGAAAAGGTGAACATGTATTGGCTGGAATGATTAATTTAAATACCGTTTCTGAAATAAAAGTAACAGCACTTTTTAAAGACAGTAAACTCTCAAGAATATTGGAATTAGTTCAAGAAGCAACTGCACGAAAAGCACCTACACAATTATTCATTTCCAAATTTGCAAAAATCTATACACCAATTGTTGTCTTCTTGGCAATAGGTATTTGCTTGCTCCCTGCACTCTTTGTAAGTGATTATGTATTTAACGATTGGCTTTATAGAGCATTAGTATTCCTTGTTATATCTTGTCCTTGCGCTTTGGTAATTTCTATTCCTTTGGGATATTTTGGAGGAATTGGTTTAGCATCCCGAAATGGAATTTTATTTAAAGGATCAAACTACTTAGATGTAATGACAAAGATTGATACTGTAGTTATGGACAAAACAGGAACACTAACCAAAGGTGTTTTTAAAGTTCAAAAAATAGTTGCAATTGGAGTTGAACAAAATGAGTTATTGACTTTGGCAGCAGGTATTGAAAGTAAATCAACACACCCCATTGCTATCGCAATAACACAACACGTGCAAAACAGCAAGGCAATAGTTGAAACAGTTGAAGAGATTGCAGGACATGGATTAAAAGGAGTTGTTAATGGCAAGCAGATATTGGCAGGAAATGCGAAATTGCTCCGGAAATTTAATATAGCTTACGATACCGAAATAGAAAGTATTGTTGAGAGCATAGTTGTTATTGCTATAAACAATAAGTATGCAGGTTATATTACAGTTGCTGATGAAATAAAAGAAGATGCTCCACAAGCCATTGCTGACATGCACAATCTTAATTTAAAAGTAGTAATGCTATCAGGTGATAAACAAAGCGTTGTAGATAAAGTTGCTAAAGAATTGAATATTGTAAACGCATTTGGCAACTTATTACCGGAAGATAAAGTAAACAAAGTACAAGCCTTAAAAACGAAAACCGAACAATTGCTTTTGTAGGTGATGGTGTAAATGATGCACCTGTAATTGCCTTGGCGGATGCAGGTATTGCAATGGGAGGATTAGGGTAGCGATGCAACGATTGAAACCGCTGACGTTGTGATCCAAAATGATATGCCTTCTAAAATTGTAACGGCTATTAAAATCGGAAACGTAACAAGAAAATTGTTTGGCAGAATATCACAATGGCAATGGTGGTTAAAATTATTGTGCTCGCATTAGGTGCAGGCGGAGTAGCCACCCTTTGGGAAGCAGTATTTGCCGATGTAGGAGTTGCATTGGTCGCAATTTTGAATGCAGTTAGAATACAAAATATTAAATTTCATTAATGCAAATTTCAAGGGACGAGATAATTAAATTCATTCTTACCAATAATCCTCTTTCAAAACAAGAGGAATTGGAGAAACTATCTTTAACCGCATTAGTGATAATGAAAACACAAATTGAAATTGAAAAATAAAGAAATGAAATTGCATTATAAAATTCCACATGGTTTAAAAAGCATGTAGATGAAGAATTATTAAAATCAAAAGAAACATTTTCAAAAGGAGATTTACAAACCGCATGGCGACATCTTGAACGAGCGCACATTCTTGGGCAAGCATGGCCGTATGAACATACTCAAACGCATTGGCACATGTTGTTATTCGCATTCCGAATAAAAAATACTAAAGAAATCATCGGACAAATTCCCCGGTTACTTGTAGGCGGTATAAAGTCTTTTGTTGGCGAGATTCCATTAGGAAATTCGGGTGGAGCAAATGTACCACCTCTAAAACCTATGGAAATACCTGCGGATTTAAAGGAGATTCTCGCAGGGTATTAGAATTAAGATTTGCTTAAGAATTTAATCGGATATTTGAATTATGAAAATTCTGCTCATAGAAGATGAACCTGAACTTCGGAAATCAATTAAGCAGTACTTGCATCAGGAAGGGTATGTAGTTGAGTCAGCATCTGATTTTGTAAAGGCATCTGAGAAAGCTGGGGTTTACGATTACGATTGTGTTTTGGTGGATATAACGCTACCAAAAGGAAGCGGACTAGACATTGTGAAGCAGCTGAAAGAAAGTGGCTCTAAAGCGGGAATTATAATCATTTCTGCAAAAAAATTCTTCAGGCGACAAAATTCAAGGACTTGATTTGGGTGCGGATGATTATTTAGCAAAACCATTTGATTTAGCGGAATTAAATTCACGTATTAAAGCACTTATCCGGAGAAGGAATTTTGATGGTAACAAATCTATTGTTGTAAACGAAATCACTATCCTCCCGGATCAAAGACAAGTTACTGTAAATAATGAACTCGTTTCATTAACAGCGAAAGAATACGACCTCTTATTGTTTTTCATATCGAATAAAAATAGAGTTGTTTCAAAAAACACTATTGCGGAACATTTATGGGGCGATGACTCAGACCAAATGGATAGCCATGATTTTATTTATGTTCATTTAAGAAATCTCAGAAAAAAATTGATGGATAAAGGATGCACGGATTATGTGCAGACGATATATGGTATAGGTTATAATTTTAAAGTAAACGGATGAAATTAATAAGTAAAACACTCATTTATTATCTCTTAGTTAGTTTGCCTTTGCTGATTATTGCAGGGCTGCTTTCTTATTTTCTTATTAATAGTGAATTGAAAGATGGAACTGATGAAACATTGATGAATGAAAAAGTTAATGCTGAAAGACTTATTCAATCGTTGAAAGAACCTAAAAGCATCTATTTGAGTTCTGATAGCCTTGAGAACATAATCCCATGTACAGATTGCAAATTAAAGACAGGATTCATTGACACCTCAATTTATAATAGTGTTGAAAAGGAAAATGTTGGAGCCAGAATGTTGCGAAGTTATTATACGTTTGAGCAAAACACATATCAAATTACCTTGATTAAAACCACAATGGAAGAAGAGGAACTTTTGGAGGGAATACTTGCAACATTTGCTTTAATTGTAGGTTTTTTGATAGTGTCCTTTGTAATAGTTAATTGGTTGTTATCAAAAACACTATGGAAACCATTTTATAGTACCCTCTCTAAGTTAAATAAATACGAAATTCAGAACCATGAACAACACCATTTTAATGAAGTAAATACACTTGAGTTTAATCAGTTGAATATTGCTTTAAATAAAATGATGGATAAAATTTATTCAGATTATCAAGAGCAAAAGGAATTTACTGAAAATGCATCTCACGAAATGCAAACACCATTAGCTGTTATTAAAGCCAATCTGAGCTTATTAATGCAATCAGAAAATTTGAAAGAAGATGAAATGAATCGCCTTCAAATAATTGAAAACACCATTAAAAAAATTGGCATCGTTAAATAAGGCTCTTATTTTATTATCTAAAATAGAAAACAATCAGTTTAAGGAGAGCGAATCAATAAGCATTAAGCAGTTTATTTCTAAAATAGCAGATAATTACATAGATCTGTTTCAGTCAAAAAACATTGGTTTGAAATTGAATTTATCAGAAGATGTTATAGTAAAGATGAATCCAACTTTGGCTGAAATTCTTCTTACAAACCTTATTCAAAATGCAATCAGACACAATGATGAAAAAGGAAAAATAATTATTGAATTAAAGCAAAATCAATTGACCATTTCTAACAGCGGTAAACCATTGACTATTCCCAAGGATCATTTATTTATTCGTTTTAAAAAGAATGATGCCTCCAAGGACTCTCTCGGTCTTGGTTTATCGATTGTTAATGGAATTGCTAAAACCTACGGATTTAAAATCAATTACGATTATTCATCATCATTGCATCATTTTCAAGTAAATTTCAACTAAAGATTTACTTTAGAATTGTACAGTAGGTTTGTGATATGAAAGTTAAAAATCCCTCCATTTTAAAAAGAACAATTGAGTGCTTGGTCCTTCTGTTGCTAGTATAAATGTGTATTCACAAACACAAAACATTTCTGTTTCGGGTCTAATTAAAGAAAAAATACAGGAAGTCCTTTGCCTTATGTGAGTGTATTAATTAAAACGGAGAAAGACAGTTCCTTAGTTGTGGGAACTATCACCAATGAAGAAGGGCGTTTTACATTAAATGGTTTAAAGCAGGATAAATATTATATCGAAGTTTCGTTTATTGGTTATGCGACCTCAAGACAACCTTTCTTTATTGGCAGTTTGAGTTCGTTTTTAGATGCAGGTACAATTGAATTATCTGAAGATTCAAAAGTTTTAAATGAAGTTGAAGTAACCGCAAAGCAAGACGAAGTTTCAGGTAAAATGGATAAAAAATCCTATACACTTGAGAATAACATTTCTCAAAGTGGTGGTTCGGTTTTGCAAGCCGTACAAAATTTGCCCGGAGTAACTGTACAAGAAGGAAAGGTTCAGATAAGAGGCAGCGATAAAGTGATTGTATTAATTGATGGAAAGCAAACTGCATTAACAGGTTTTGGAAACCAAACAAGCCTTGATAATATTCCTGCCTCCGCTATTGAAAAAATTGAAATCATAAATAATCCTTCAGCTAAATATGATGCTAATGGTAACGCAGGTGTAATTAATATCGTTTACAAAAAAAATAAACAAGAGGGATTTAATGGTAAGGTAGGATTGGCAGCTGGCTTGGGTGCTTTATGGATAAAGCAGGAAAACCTACCAACTATTCGACCGCAATATCAAAACACACCTAAGTTTAATCCAACGCTATCACTTAACTACAAAAAAAAGAAAATTAATTTATTCCTTCAGGGCGATTACTTGCTTACCAACACATTAAATAAAAATGAATTTGTAGATCGTTACTATGATAGCGGAGAAATTATTCGTCAGCAAACGAAAAGAAATAGAAACACTACAGTTGCAACAGGAAGATTGGGATTTGATTATAATCCCAATGAATACAACCAATTCAGCCTATCAGGTTTATTTAGTTCAGAACGAATTTTGGATCACGGAGACGAACCATTCTTTAACTCTGATTTATCAGATAGAAAACGTCTGTGGCAATTTTTAGAAGATGAACTAAAATCAACTGCTACAGCATCTTCTTCATACTTACATAAATTCAAACAGGCTGGACATACTTTAAACATTGGATTGAATTATACATTTCACAGGGAAGATGAAAAGTATTACTTCACGAATGTGATGCCGACCTTTACAGGTTATGATGCCTTTAAGTTAATTTCTGATGAGCATGTAGCAGATTTTAATCTCGACTACATTAAACCCTTAAAACATGGTAGAATTGAAATGGGAGGTAAATTTAGGTATAGAAATATTCCAACAAACATGTTGTTCTTTCCGGGACTTAATTCTCCTATTGATTCGGCAGCAGGAGGTTGGGCAACTTATAAAGAAACGATACCTGCATTGTATGGGAACTACGTTCTTGAAAATAAAAAATATGAATTAGAGGCAGGTTTAAGAGTTGAGTATGTTAATGTGAATTACCAAGTAAATCCAAACCATCCTACCTATAAAAGTAATGGTTACAATTATACGCAGCCCTTTCCAAACGTAAGGTTTGCATATAAGTTTAACGACTACAACAAGATTTCTTTATTTTACAATAGAAGAGTTGACAGACCAAACGAAGTGGATATTAGAATCTTCCCTAAATACGATGACGCAGAAATTATAAAGGTTGGTAACCCTTCATTAAGTCCGCAGTTCACAAATCTCTTTGAATTAGGTTATAAGGGTAACTGGAAAAACGGATATTTCTATTCGGCAGCATACCACAAAATAGCAGATGGTACAATCACCCGTATTGCAAGTATTGTTCCCGGTAGCACTTTGATTTATTCTATTATGCAAAATGCAGGAAGGAGTTATAATACAGGATTAGAATTAATTGTCTCCCAAGATGTAAAAAAATGGCTTTCTCTTAATATGAATTTTAATGGTTATCAAAGCACCATTGAGGCTTTTACAGCTTACAATAAATATCCTTATGCAAACACTTATACTTCTGATAGGCAGTCACTAATATCTTGGAACTCAAAACTTAATGCCACTTTCCATTTAAAGAAAAATACAGATTTCCAATTAACAGCAATTTACCTTGCTTCTGATTTAATTCCGCAAGGAACTATAGGATCAAGGTTTTCTTTGGATATAGGAATGAAAAAACAAATTCAAAAAGGTAAAGGCGAATTATTTATAAACGCTACCGACCTTTTAAATACGATGCAGATTAAGAAATCTATTCAAGGCAACGGGTTTAGGTATGTTAGTACCGATTATTATGAAACACAAGTTGTGAGAATTGGATACAGTTATAAGTTATAATTTGTGCCTAAAGATTTGCTTTAGAATTGTGTTGTTACTTTGAATTATAAATTTAAAACCAGATAAAAAAATGAAAACAACAATCGCAACAATCGTATTATGCTTCGGGCTTAGCTACGCAAATGCACAACAATTAAAAGAAGCAGAAGTTCCTGCTAATGTTAAAGATGGCTTTGCTAAAAAATATCCCGGATCGAAGGTAGATGAATGGGAAAAGGAAGGCGCTGATTACGAAGCTGAATTTCATTTAAATAAAGTTGAATCCTCTGCTGTATTTGATGCAAGTGGAACGTTTAAAGAATTAGAACAGGAGATTAAAACATCTGCTTTACCAAAAGCTGTTACTGATTATTGCACAAAGAATTATGCAGGCTATAAGTTATCTGAAGCTGCAAAAATTACAGATGCGGCAGGTAAGGTAATGTATGAAGCCGAAATGGAAAAAGATAAAATGCACTTTGACGCTTTATTTGATGCAAACGGAAACTTTATCAAAAAGACCGAAGCAACGAAAGAAGAAGAAGGAAAGGATTAATTTTTCATGGTGAGGCTTCCTTTGCAGGAAGCTTCACTATTTTGTGAATAAAACAAGATTTTAACAAATTTGGGTAAAATTACCGTAAAATACGATAACAGCCTCTTATTCCTGACCAACCTTAAACACCTTGCAGAAGTGGCTTATCGCCCGTAATCGGCTAAAAATCGCTGAATCTCAGCTTCTTTAAGTTCTTGAGGGTTATCGTTGGTTATTTGGTTCGAAGAGGGTAAATTTGAGCCCGCCAAAAGCGATAGACAAACAAAAAGCTATTTTTTTGTTTGTCAGATAAAAAATAATAGTACATTTGCATCCGCTTTACAGTTCTTTAATAATAGTTCGGGGCGTAGCGTAGTTGGTTATCGCGCCTGGTTTGGGACCAGGAGGTCGCAAGTTCGAGTCTTGCCGCCCCGACAAAATAAATGGTTAATGGTTATTTGTTATATCTTACTTATAACATATTTATCATTAACCTTTTTTTTTCATCAAAAATTGACCCCATATCCGCCCAGGCGGATGGATAGTACAACGGTTTTCCAAACCGTATTTGAAAATATTGACCCCATAGCTCAGCTGGATAGAGCAACGGTTTTCTAAACCGTAGGCCTTTGGTTCGAATCCAAATGGGGTCACTTCGAAGCCACAATTTGTGGCTTTTTTTGTTTAAAAAATTTCAATTTTATTTCCACGAAATTTATCTTCCTTTTTTATTCCAAAAGCGATACACAATTATACTGTACTAACACTTTGAATATTGGCTGTGCTATTGGTTCGTCCCGATAGCTATCGGGACCAAATGGGGTCACTTGGAAGCCACAATTTGTGGCTTTTTTTTATCCATGCTTTTTTTGAGCCTTCTCTGTTTTTATCAAAACAGCTGATTTTTATCACTTCTTTCTATCGTTTATTATTTGGTAGTCGATAAAAAATATCCATACATCTCTACTTATTAAAAGTAAACCGGACAACACAAATAAAAATTTTGTCCTTCCTCCTCTTTATACATTTTATATGACTTTCGTCAAGTCTGATTTTCATCAGTTCTTTTTTTTGTTTCGACAAATACATTTGTTTCAACAATAAAATTGAACAATTATGGAAACAAACAACACAAAGTTTCAATCACGAATAGATGAAGGCGAATTTGTTGAACCCAAAGACGACATGCCGGATGCCTATAGAAATCATCTAATTCGTCAAATGTCGCAGCATGCACATTCCGAAGTTATTGGCATGCAACCAGAGGGAAATTGGATTAGCAGAGCACCTAGCTTACGCGCCAAACAAATTTTATTAGCTAAAATCCAAGATGAAGGCGGCCATGGATTGTACTTATATAGTGCAGCTGAAACCTTAGGCATCACACGCTCCGAAATGATTAATCAATTGCATTCGGGCAAAGCAAAATATTCCAACATTTTTAATTACCCCGCATTAACATGGGCGGATATCGGTGCGATTGGATGGTTAGTAGACGGTGCTGCCATCGTAAATCAAATTTCTTTACAACGTACTTCTTATGGTCCATATAGCAGGGCTATGGTTCGGATTTGCAAAGAAGAAAGTTTTCATCAACGGCAAGGCTACGAAATCATGGCCAAGATGATGAAAGGAACAAAAGAACAACAAGAAATGGCGCAAGATGCAATGAACCGTTGGTGGTGGCCTGCATTAATGATGTTTGGGCCACACGACAGTGATTCGCCTCATTCATCAGATGCTTTCAAATGGAAAATCAAACGAGAAGGCAATGATGAGCTACGCCAAAAATTTATTGATAAAACAGTACAACAAGCAGAAGTAATCGGATTAACCATTCCTGATAAAGAACTAAAATGGAATGAGAAGAAAAACATCTACGATCATGGTGAAATTGATTGGAATGAATTTCATCAGGTGATTAATGGCAATGGACCTTGCAACAAACAACGAATGGAGCATCATATCAAATACCATGAAGAAGGTGCCTGGGTGAGAGAAGCAGCCGAAGCGTACAAAAAGAGAAAACAAAACATTGAAAATTTAACAACAGCATCAATCTAAAAAAACCATGGCAACAGATACACAACTTGATCTTTGGGAAGTATTTATTCAACCCAAATCCGGCAACCGATATGCACATGCTGGAAGCATCCATGCATCCGACAAAAAAATGGCCATCCAAAATGCGCGTGACATCTATACACGCAGAGGAGAAGGAACCAGCATTTGGGTAGTGCCTTCCAATTGCATCATTGCATCCAATCCGAATGATGAAGACATGTTATTTGAACCATCAAATGACAAAGTATACAGACATCCAACTTTTTATGAAATGCCGGAAGGCGCTAAAAATATTTAATCATGAAAAAACAAGAAGCACTTTACAATTATGCCTTGCGACTAGGCGACAACTCATTGGTACTTGGGCATCGCTTGGCTGAACTTTGCAGCAAAGGTCCCATCTTGGAAGAAGACTTGGCACTTACAAATATGGCATTGGATCATATTGGGAGAGCTCAAGCATTTTTAGGATATGCAGCGCAGATTGAAGGAAAAAACAAAACAGCAGACGACTTAGCATACAAACGTGGGGAGCGATCATTCTATAACAATCTGATTATGGAATTACCTGATAAAGATTTTGCTTCAACGATTGCTCGCCAGTTAATTGTTTCGGCATTTGAGTTCTTTTTATATACAGAATTAATGAAGAGCAAAGATGAAACCATTGCCGCTATTTCTGCGAAAGCAGTAAAAGAAGTACGTTATCATTTGGCACATTCTAGCGATTGGACCTGCAGATTAGGAGAAGGAACAGAATTAAGTCATACAAAAATGCAACGCGCCATCAATGATGTTTGGATGTTTACTGAGGAATTATTTGAGATGAATGAAGTAGATAAACTACTCATTAAGGAAGGTATTGCTGTTGATTTAGATAGCTTGAAACCTCAATGGTTGAATCACATAAAAGAAGTGATTGAAGAGGCGACATTGGTGCTTCCTGAGTCAGGCTATATGCAAACCGGCAGTAGAAAAGGCATTCACACCGAATACCTTGGACATATTCTTTCAGAAATGCAATATTTACAACGCGCATATCCAACAGCACAATGGTAATAGCTGTGTACACAAAAGAAGATATTTTCGATATCCTTTCCACAATTCCTGACCCGGAAATTCCTGTAGTGAGTATCCAAGAAATGGGAATGTTGCGGGATGTCATTTTATCTGAAGAAGGTTGCGAAGTGATTATTACACCTACTTATACTGGCTGTCCAGCTATGGGAATGATTGAAGAGGATATCAAACAGACCTTAAAAGAAAAAGGAGTTGCTGATGTAAAAGTAAAATTGGTTTATGCACCGGCATGGACAACCGATTGGATGAGCAGTGAAGCGAAAGAAAAAATGCGTAAATATGGAATTGCGCCTCCGGTTTCAGTTGCTTGCAACAAACTGCATGCCTTCGGAAAAAATGAATTCGTAAAATGTCCACACTGCAATTCAGCACAAACAGAATTAATCAGCATGTTTGGTTCAACAGCTTGCAAAGCATTGTACAAATGCGAAAAATGTAAAGAACCATTCGAATATTTTAAATGTCACTAAAAAAATAAATTATGCCAGTATATCAATCAATAGGACATGTTCCGAAAAAGCGACATGTTGTTTTTCGTCAAAAAGATGGTAGTTTATTTCATGAAGAATTATTTGGGACCGAGGGGTTTTCAGGCACATCTTCATTAGTTTACCATTTAAATCCACCTACGATGGTGAAAGAGATGGGTATCCCTTATTCTGTTCGACCGGAGATTGCCATTGAAGATAATCTTAGAGCCATGAGTTTTCAAAGTTTTGATGTTGCACCAGAAAGTGATTACATCAAAAGTAGAAAGATACTTTTTGTAAACGATGATATGGCCATTGGAATTGCCGCTCCATCCGCATCTATGACCGAATATTTTTACAAAAATTCAGATTCAGACGAATTGATTTTTGTTCATAAAGGTTCTGGAACATTACATTCGATGTATGGTGTTGTTGATTTTGAATATGGTGATTATTTGGTTATTCCGAGAGGAACCGTATACCAAATGAAATTTGATACACCAGAAAATAAATTATTAGTGATTGAATCCCATAGTCCGGTTAGAACACCAAAACGTTATCGGAATGAATTCGGACAAATGTTGGAACATTCACCATTTTGTGAACGCGATTTAAAATTACCCTCATTCCTTGAAACCCATGATGAAATGGGAGAATTTTCAGTTCGCATAAAAAAACGTGGATTGATTTATCCGTATATCTATCAAACACATCCTTTTGATGTTGTTGGATGGGATGGATACAGTTATCCATATGCATTTTCTATTTTTAATTTTGAACCGATAACTGGACGCATTCATATGCCACCTCCTATTCACCAAAATTTTGAAGGCAGAGGATTTGTTATTTGTTCATTTGTGCCCCGTTTATACGATTACCATCCGGATGCCATTCCTGCACCTTACCATCATAGCAACATTGATTCAGATGAATTGCTGTATTATGTTGATGGTGATTTTATGAGTCGTAACAACATTGGGAAAGGGCAAATCACCTTACACCCAGCAGGTATTCCTCATGGCCCACATCCTGGTGCAATTGAGAGAAGTATCGGTAAAAAAGAAACGGGAGAATTGGCTGTGATGATTGATCCATTTAGTCCGGTTAAAATCACCAAAGAAGCCTTAAAAATTGAAGTGAAGGATTACTATAAATCATGGATGACAAAAAAAGAAACTGTTTAACATAAAAATTTAAAAACATGAAAGATTTAACAGCCGTAGCTAACTACGATTATAGTGGAGAAAAAGTATTTGAAAAAGCAAAAGATTTTTTACCCATCAACGGAACCGATTTTGTAGAACTCTATGTCGGCAATGCTAAGCAAGCTGCCCATTATTACAAAACTGCCTTTGGTTTCCAATCTTTAGCGTATAGTGGATTGGAAACTGGAGACAAAGAAAAAACATCCTATGTTTTGGTTCAAGATAAAATTCGTTTAGTGCTTACCACACCATTTAATCCTGAAAGTGATATTTCTCACCACATTCGTAAACATGGTGATGGTGTAAAATTCATCGCACTATGGGTAGATGATGCGCGTAAAGCATTCAAAGAAACCGTTAGTCGTGGTGCAAAGCCATACATGGAACCTACCGTTTTCACAGATGCTTCCGGAGAAATTGTAAAATCCGGTATTCATACTTATGGTGATACGATTCACTTGTTTATTGAAAGAAAAAATTACAAAGGTGCATTTATGCCAGGGTATGTAAAATGGGAATCGGAATACAATCCCGGAACCTGCGGATTAAAATACATCGATCACATGGTCGGAAATGTGGAATTGGGTGAGATGAATAATGTTGCAAAATTTTATGAAGATGTGATGGGGTTTGCAAACCTGATTACATTTGACGACAAAGACATTTCAACGCAATATACTGCTTTGATGAGTAAAGTAATGACCAATGGAAATGGAAGAATTAAATTTCCGATCAATGAACCTGCACACGGATTAAAAAAATCTCAGATTGAAGAGTATTTGGATTTTTACAAAGGAGCCGGATGCCAACACATTGCAGTTGCAACGGACGATATCGTATTTACTATTTCAGAAATGCGCAAACGTGGAGTTGAATTCCTACATGTTCCCGGCACTTACTACGATACAGTAAAAGACAGGGTTGGAATTATTGAAGAAGACATGGTTACTCTTAAAGGGTTAGGAATTATGGTTGACAGAGACGAAGAAGGTTACCTACTACAAATATTTACAAAACCCGTTGAGGATCGTCCTACGTTGTTTTTTGAAATTATTCAACGTAAAGGAGCAAAATCGTTTGGAAAAGGAAATTTTAAAGCTTTATTTGAGTCGATTGAAGCAGAACAAGAGCGCAGAGGCACATTATAATTAGAATACATCTTGATTCTAAGCGATATCATACCAAAATATGATGTTCGTCATAATGATATGCATCAGAAATGGGGAACTTTGTTCTAAATCAAATAAAACAAAAAATTATGGAAACGAAAGGATTATATCAATTGCACGAAGAGCACAAACAATGGTTAAACAACCTGAATTTTTACAATGATGAGTTAAAAATCATGCAAAACAGAATTGCTGAAATTGCTCAAAAAAATTCATCTAAAGAAGTTTTAGCCAGTGTTGAGCATTTTCAAAATCAGTTTATTATTCAAAAAGAACAAATTGATATTATTTCTCATGAAATTAAATTGCATGAACAAGCCTTAGAAAAGGAAGTAAACAAAAACGAAGTTGCTGTCGACCACAGAAAATTTCCAGTTCATGCCGAAGAAGTAGATAAAATCCAATCCTTTGATAAACTATTTAATGAATTGAGAAAAGAGTTAAATACCTTTCTTTCAAAGCATATGTAATGATACAAGTAAAACTGTGTAATTGTAATTTATCAGAATGAAACAAAAAATAAAATTTACGAATAAAAACAAAACACAGTTTTATGACACTTTAAAAGAAAGAGTAGACAACTATTTTACCACGAATGGTATTTCAAAACATGCCAATGGTAAAATGTTCTTCAAAACAGTTGTGATGTTATTTCTCTATTTGGACCGCTTGCAATAATCTATTTGCAAGCGGTTAATATTTGGGGATGTGGATTGCACTGCAATCATGGGAGTTGGTCTTGCTGGTATTGGAATGGGCATCATGCATGATGCCAATCACGATGCTTATTTTTCAAACAAAACACTCAATAAAGTAATTGCTTTTTCATTAACATTAGGCGGTGGTAATAATCGAAACTGGAAAACTCAACACAACGTTCTTCATCATACGTATACAAACATCAATGAATACGACAAGGACATTGACAATAAAGTGATTATGCGTTTTTCACCATCCGGAAAACGAATGGCCATCCAACGATTTCAATACATCTATGTTTTTTTCTTTTATGCAATCATGACGTTGTATTGGACAACAGCAAAGGACATTGTACAATATATTCAATTTAACAAAGACGGATTGCACAAAGACACAGCGTTTCAAAAAGCAATCACATTGATGGGGTTAATTTTCTGGAAAGCTGTTTACTTTACCTATATCCTCATTTTACCAACCATCTTATTGCACATTCCATGGTATCAGGTTTTAATTGGCTTTCTAACCTTACATGTTGTTGCAGGATTGATTTTAAGTATCGTCTTTCAACTTGCTCATGTAGTTGAAGGTGCTACGTTTCCTATCCCGGATGAAAAAGGGAACATTCAAAATGAATGGGCGATACACCAAATTGAAACTACCGCTGATTTTGCAAGAAACAACAAACTAATAACTTTTTATGTTGGAGGATTAAATTATCAAATTGAACACCATCTATTTCCTAGGATTTGTCATATTCATTACCCAAAAATTGCTTCTATTGTTGAAAGTACTGCAAAGGAATTTGGACTGCGCTACATTTATAACGATACTATAGGTAAAGCATTTAAATCGCACATGCGAATTATATCTCAATTAGGTAACCAATCTGCCTGAGTATAGATGATTTTGATTTAATTCGAAGTTGGTTTTAATAATTGCTTTAGAGTATTCACTCCAAGTATGAAGAGAGCGACAAGCTTTAATGCATCAAATAAAATATACCAATTATGAGGTGATTCATTCTCAGGAACTCCTCCAGCGATAATGACTAATGCACGTTCATCCAGCACAGGTAACAACCAAACACATTCGAGCACTAAAAACAATGCTATCAAGACAAAAAGAAGCTTATTTAGCAATGATAATTGAGATCGAATGACCAGAACAAACAACAATGTTCCAAAGACAATTTCCACTTTATTAAATGCTTGAAAAACATGTCTCCCAACATCCAACCCAACAGGGAGGGTAAGACTTGGAGCTGTAAATTTAACAGGAGCCTCCAAAAAGGAAATGCCGAGTAGCATACCCGACCAAATAAAACATAAAATAACAATGTATACTGCCCGATTTTTTATCATACCACACTACTAAACAATTGAGATTGCGGTTTATTATCAAGTAGTCGAGCGTCAAATGCCATACATACATTCCGAATATAAGCCCGTGCATTTCTGCGAATTTTCAGATCCTGCTCCCCTATTTCAACCAGCTTATCCTTTTCCATTTCTGATAATAAATCAATTGCTCTATAAATTGAATCACTTTGAGATGCTTCATTTTTCCAATCCGTTTTAAACTTACACATTAAATTCAAAATGTGCTGCCGAAGAATTAAATCTTCTTCAGTTAAAAAATGACCTTTTACAACCGGAAGAACGCCACTATTTACTTTAGCATAATAATCTTCCACCTTCTTTTCGTTTTGTCCATAAGCATACCAAGTATCACTAATAGAAGAAACGCCAAGTCCAATCATTAATTTAGTAAATGTATGTGTATACCCCATAAAGTTTCTATGGAGTTTTTCATTTTCAGCAGCTTTATAAAGTGTATCACTCTTTAAAGAAAAATGATCCATGCCGATTTCTACATACCCATTTTCAGCAAATTTCTCTTTTCCTATTTCGTAAAGTGCTCGCTTTTCTTCATCAACAGGCAAATCAAACTCTGTAAACTTTCTTTGTCCGGGTTTTATCCACGGAACATGCGCATAACTATAAAAAGCAATGCGATCCGGTTTTAACAAATTCACCTTATTAATTGTATCAATCACACTTTTCCGGGTCTGAAGTGGTAACCCATAAATCAAATCAAAATTAATAGACGTATAACCAATATTGCGCGCTTGATTCACTACTTTTTCTACGCTTTCGAAACTTTGAATACGATTAACAATTTCTTGTACTTTGGGGTCAAAATCTTGAATACCTAAACTCAATCGTTTAAATCCTAAGTCGTATAACACTTTTAAATGCTCAAAGGAAGTATTGTTCGGATGTGCTTCAAAACTAAATTCGGCATCCTCACAAACGGTTGTGTCTTCAAGAATACCATCAATTAAATTTTTTAAATTTTGAGGAGAGAAAAAGGTTGGGGTTCCTCCTCCGAGATGAATTTCTTTTATCCGAGGTACCTCTTTGAAGATGGTCAAATACATTTTCCATTCTTTAATCACTGCTTGCAAATAAACCGGTTCAACATTATGATTAACGGTTATGCGGGTATTACAACCACAATAGGTGCACAAACTTTCACAAAAAGGCAAATGGATATACAACGAAATCCCGTCAGATGCATTCGTTTGATCGAAAGTGAATTTCACCGACTCTTCCCAACGCTTTAAACTTGGAACTTCCGTATCCCAATAAGGAACTGTTGGATAGCTCGTGTAACGAGGACCGGCAACATTATATTTTTTAATCAGATTCATCTTATTTATTATCTTCAGCAAACCACTCCGCAAAAGATGTTGGTGTTTCTTGCAATTTTAAATGGTGCAATTCAACATTCGTATGTAACTGGCTTTTTATACGATGTGCTATATCTATCAACATATTTTCACAAGTCGGTTGATATTTTACTAGAACTAATTTACTAAAAAGAAGATTTTCTTCTGCCATTTTTTTATGTTCTGTAGTTGCATTTAAAATGGTGGCATGATCCAACTCATCCACAATTGGTTTGACAATGGATTTTAAATCGGTAAAATCCATTACCATTCCATGTTTCGGATGATTACGATCTGAAATTGGAGTTCCTAAAACGGTAACTGCTAGCTTATAAGAATGTCCGTGCACATTTTTGCATGGGCCATCATAGCCAAACAAAGCATGCGCCATTTCAAAATTAAACTCTTTCGTAATTCGAACAATATTCATACAACTAATAGGTTTCAACCAACTCCGGGCGAAGATTTTTCACAAGATTAATTCCACCGGAAACATTAATCACATTTTTAAATCCATTTCGTTTTAAAATAGAAGCTGCAATCATTGAACGATATCCACCTGCACAATAAACAACAACGTTTTTGTTTTTATCCAATTCGTTCAGTTTGGTATTCAATTCGTGCAATGAAATATGATACGCTCCTTTTATTTTATCCTTTTCAACTTCAGATGATCTTCTTACATCCAGCAATGTGTTTGTTAAACTTAGAAGTTCTAAATCCAACTCTGAAGGAGCAACAACCTGAATTGTGTCCAATGAACTTTTCCATTTAGCTACTTCACAATCTAAATATCCTACAACATTTTCAAAACCTATTCTGGTAATCGTGTAATCGCTTCCTTTTTCTTTTCCTTTATCTGCAACAATTAATAATGGCTGATCAATATTAATTAAGGTACCTACCCAAATTGCGAACTGTCCATCCAAATCAACATTTACAGCCCCGGAATAAATCCCGAAGCGAATGCTGACGACACCGCGTATCTATGACCATCGCCCCTTTCGGAAATTTCAGAATCAGCAGCCTCCTGTAAAGTCTCTTTAAGCTTTTTTAGAATAAACAGTCTCCAAATTTGTATGTCCGTTGATATTAATCTGAGCATCTTTGAAAAGTATGCAGGTACAGGAGGCTGATCGTCTGTAACAATTTTATAAATGCTTCATACTCATTTCTTTCAGCGCATAATTGAATTTTTCTGTTCACCAATAGTGGAGCTGGATTCCTTGCCTAAATTTTTCCATAAGCCGAACCGGCACCATGTCCCCGGATAAACAATTACTGAATCGGGCAAGGTTTTAATTTTGTATTCAAGGATTCATACAGTTTTCAGCCAAGAATCTCTTTACTTAAATTTCCGCTCATCAAATCCAGGCGACCTACATCACCAATAAACAAGGTATCTCCACTGAATAGAGCTGTTGGTTCATTGTTTCTATCAATCACTAAAAAGCAAGTAGATTCAATTGTATGTCCGCGTATGTAAAATTTTAATTTTAATGTCTCCTAATGTTATGAATTCGTTGTCTTTCAGCAATAAATGCTCCGTATTTTGGCATTGCATGAGGACCAAATACCAATTGCATCCGTTTTAGCTACTAAGTCCAATGACCGGAAACAAAATCAGTAAGGAAATGAGTATTCAATACATATTTTATCTGTGTATTTCTTTTCTTAGGAAGTTCAAGATACGCATCTATATATCACGCATCGGGTCAACAATAGCAGCAGCACCTTCCGACTCTATATAGTAAGAAGCTTGTGCCTAAACATCCGGTATAAATTTGTTCTATATACATAGTTTTGATTTAAGTTTAATTCTGATTGAAGATCATTTACAAAAGCATCTAAAGTGCCTTGC
>JADKIU010000003.1:300000-433347 GCA_016722565.1 Bacteroidota bacterium | reverse complement strand
TTCCATTTTATTTATTGTTTTATTTTTTTTTATCTATTCAAAGGTTTTAAGACACGCGGGATTTCCATAAAGTTTTATTTTTATGTTCTTAGTTTTTTCATTATTTGTTTAGAATATAGTTGTCTACTTCATCAGCAATTTCCTGATTGCTTTTGCTTTTTCTTGCAGCAACGTATGCTTCCAATTCTGTTTTCTTGAACAGCAGTTTCCTCTTGCCGCTTCTATAGTGGGGCAAATCGGATTTTTCGACCTTAGAATACAATGTGCTCAATTTTATTTTTAGAAAGTGAGCAGCTTGTTCAGCTGAGAGGAAGTCTTCATCCTTAATAGTTGGTTCAGGAGGAAGCATTTTTCGGAATTGCTCAATTGCTGCTTTAACAGCAGAATTAACTGTCAAGTTAATGAGATCACGAATTTCTGGGGTAATTGTTACCATTATTTTAGTTTTTAGGTTTTAAAAAAACTAAGGTAAATAGCAATGTAACGCCCTATTAAAAAGGGGTAAAGAAGGGGTAATGAAAGGGTAACGAAAGGGTAGTGATTTCTTTTAAATTCGGGTAAAATCGCGCACTATAATCCAATCTTCTTGATAGATAGTTGGGTCAACGCCTTTATTCTTTGTAAAAGCGATAGCATCCATTGGAATTCTAATATCATCGAGAAATAAATAATTTTTCATTTGATAATATTTTATTTTGTAAGATTTTCTTTTGCCTGCCTTCTTTGTTTTGGTACTATATACTCGGCCATATCCTCTAAAATTCTTTTCCCCTTTGGTGCTTCTTTTTCAGAATTTTTTAGAATAGCAAGAATAGTATCTTGATTTAGTTGTTCGATCGTATTATTTTCACCCAGCACTTCAAAATTTGCGGAGATCCAAGTCGCTAAGACATCGTATGTTCGAACCGTAATTTTTCCATTATAATGAAATCGTTTAAATAGTTCTGTTAGCTGATTCCTATTTCCTGAAAATGATAATTTCGATTTAAATTGATCTTTAATAATAAGATTATACAGATTTGTGTGTTGAACTTCAGGAAAGTATTGCTTTAATTTTTCAACTAAAATTGAAGCAAAATCAGGATTCATTAATACTGTTCTTACTTTTGACTCATCTCTAGAATTCATTTCATCTGCTTCAATTGGATCATCATTATTGTATGCCTTATTAAGCAAGAAGACTCTGTTTCGTTCGAGCCAATCCACCATCTTTTCCAATCGCATAAATTCATTAAAGTAATTTCTTCCTTTAACAAAAGTATAAGTTGAATATTCCAACAGGCCTAAAAAATTGTCTTTTGGTGCATAATCATTTCCCAAAAATAAAACAGACTGATAGGAGAGTAGTGGTTCGATTTTGTAAGCATCCATGGATAGGATTTTCCAACCTAAATAATGGTGATAAAGATTATTCGAGGAAGGAATGATGTAATTTCTATATTTTTTATTCTCCGTTAAATCAATTCCTTCTTTTTTCATAAAAGAAACAAAGAATTCTTCATCATCATCAATGAATTTTAAATCACGCAAGTGAGATGGAAGAGCCTCAATATTGGAGCTCAATTTTGTTCTTAATTGATCTAAAATTTCAAACACATCAATATCATAGACATGTCTTACAGTGCTTGGGAAGTCATATTCTGTCTCTTTCATAAGTCAATATCTATTAGGTTAGCGGCAGTTACTTTGGTTTCAGTTAAAATTTTTGCATATATCATTGTGGTTCTAATGTTTTTATGACCAAGTAATTTTGAAACGGTAAAAATATCTGCACCTTTATTTAAAATAAGCGTAGCATATGTGTGCCGGAAATTGTGTAGAGTGATTTTTTCTCAATTCCTGCTTTTAACACCCATCTTTTTAGTCTATCGTTATTGCTGTCATTGTATTTTAAACCATAAAAGATTTTTTCGTTAGGATCTAATGGTGTTCCTAGAATTTGAACGGCTTTATCATTAATAGGATGCATAATTACATCCTGAGTTTTCTTTTGTGTCAAATGTAAAAAATAACCTTTCCCTTCTGTATGCTGAATATCTTTCCATTTTAGTGCTGAAAGGTCTGACCAGCGCAGGCCAGTCAAGGCGGAAAACAAGCAAGCCGTTTTTAGAATTGGTAAATCGCAGTCAGTTTGAACTAATTTTTGCAATTCTTCTTGTGTTAAAAATTCTCGTTTACTTTCCTTTTGCTCTATCCCTTTAACATGTTTAAGAGGGTTGTCATTTATTAATCTTTCATCAAACGCTTGAGTAACAGCTGCACGGAATTTGTTGAAATAACTTGCAGCTGAATTTTGTGCTAGTTTTAATCCTCTTACAGTATTTAATCTTTCAGCATTTAGTAAATAGTTTTTGAAACGATTACAAAAGCTTTCATTGATTTCACCCATGATGCATTTTCCGTTTGTAAAAGCCTGAAGATAATGTAATGCACCTAAGTGGTTATCCTGTTTTCCGATATCTTCTTGTCTTTTTTCTATCAGGCTATTGAAATATTTAAGGAAATCCATTTTTTTATTCGTAGAATCGAAGATGCCATCTTGCTCATTCAATATTCCTTTTTCATTTGAGTCGGAGTAAATTTGCAAAATTTAAATTTTCCTTATTTATTCTTTTTCTTCTGCGTTTTGGGGTTTCTTATAGATCGTTCTATTTAAAATTCTCTGCGTGTTAATTTGCCATCATTTTTCTGATAGGAGGGTAGTAGTCTAAATAAAGACTCATTAACCCATTTTTTAATTCTTTTTGACGAAGGTGTACAGCCATTTTATTTTAAAAGTTTAGTAATTGATTTCCTTTGAATAATTATTCTCCCACCGAGTTCCGCAGAGATAATTAATTTCTTTTTTAGATAACGATGTAAGCTCATTCTGCTAATACCGAGAAGTAAACACGTCTCTTTAATACTTAAATATTCTTTTACTTGAATAGTATTGTAATCGATCCCAACTGATTTTTCGTATTCTTCTTTTTGAGCAGATTCTATTTTGTCATTTCTCTTGTTATTCTTCCATGATTTTTTAGGAACAACTATGAGAAACAAAATTTTGTAACCGTAGTTTTCGCGATGAATGGCGTTTTACAGAAGGTACATATTTTTGGTATCTGAATATTGCTGCTCATTTGTAACATGATGTAACATGTTGTAACATTGTATCAATTTGTAAACCTCAAATTTTTAGAAGTACAGAAAATTGTACCTCAGTGGTTGAGGTACAGCAAAGGTACAATCATTTAAAGTTTATAAGCAAATCAATCGGAATAAAAAGTAATTAACAATTTCTCTGTAAGTATTGTTATTGTTGAGTTTGGTGGATTAAGTATGATTAATTCGTATTAAGTAATATGGGATTACTTTCAATACAAAACCTAAAAAAAACATATTTCCCAACATATCATCTTAGGTTTCCGGTCATCCTGAAACCCTCCCTTCAAACTGGCTCCACTCATAAAATGTCCCCCAGACATTTTATGGAGTGCCCCTGGTACACCGAAGGTAGTAAATATTAATAATTGGGTATTAGGGTTTATAAATGCAGTTTAGAAAGGAATTTTATATCGTTTTTATAAAGTGGTATCCTTTTTTTACAAATCCTTCTCGTTCGTAGAAGGCATGAGCTTTTTCATTTTCTAAATAAGCATCCAGCATTATTTTTTTGCAATTGTTTTCTATTGCTTTTTGGGTACACCAATCGCATACTAGTTTTCCAATCCCTTTGGAGCGGTAGTTTTTATCAATCACTACATTGTCCATTTCCAAATATTTCCCGGAATACAATTTGGTATTGATCCAATATCCGGAAATACCGATGCATGTATCCGCATCAAAAATAGCCACTTGTCCATAGCCATTTTTGAGCATTTCGGGAAGCAGGATTTTGTAATCTTCTATGGTAAGTGTCGGTTGTAGTTGTTGAAGAAGAGAAATGTGTTGAAGCATTTCTTCGGGTGTGAGGAGTTCTTTGAAGGTGTAGGAGTGATTCATTTATTTATGTGAGACTGCGTGAATTGGTGATTGCCAAATCCCCTTGGCCCCCTTTTAAAGGGGGAATTAATCCTGCTGTAATTTTAATTGTTGGTCGCGATGATTATTTTATTCTATTGTTTGCCGCCACCTGTCACTTCTTTTTTCGGAGGCATTGGTCCACGTTTGTAGATAATTAATCCATTTAAAAAGTTGCGCAACAACTGATCGCCACAAGGTTTGAAGTTTTGGTGGTCGGGTGTTCTGTAAAGTGCATTGACTTCACTTTTTGAAATTTCGAAATCGACCAACTTTAAGATTTTAATAACATCTTCGTCTTTTAGCTCCAGCGCTACGCGTAATTTTTTTAGAATATCGTTGTTTGACAGCATCGTTTAGTGTTTGAATTGCAAAGTTATCAATAATATATGAATCGTTGTTTCTTCTTCAAAAATAGTCAATATCGCCTCATTTATTTGTAGATTTGAACCTTGTAATTATGTTTTAAATTATGAATATGAGTAACGAACTATTAAATAAGTTACATCCGTATCTGGATACCTTGATTTCTTATTTACCGGGATTGATAAAAGCATTGCTCACCTTGGTCATCGGGTTTTGGCTGGCCAAACGCGTGGATAAACTTTTGATTAAATATTTTAATGGCCGTCATTACGATGTTTCATTGGGAAGTTTTTGTAAGATTTGGTGAACATCGGATTAAAAATTATTGTTTTAATTACGGTTGCCGGAATGATTGGTTTGCCAACCACTTCTCTTGTAGCAGTGTTTGGAGCAGCAGGTTTGGCAATCGGTTTGGCCTTACAAGGTTCTTTGTCGAATTTTGCTGGTGGTGTTTTGATTTTAATTTTTAAGCCGTTCAAGGTGGGTGATTTAATAACGTGTCAGGGTGAAAGCGGACAGGTAAAAGAGATTCAGATTTTTAATACCATTATGATTACCGGAGAAAACAAAACGGTTATTTTGCCGAATGGTGCGGTATCTAATGGTACGATCATCAATGTTTCTAAACAAGGAAGTTTGCGTGTGGATATTAAAGTGAGTGTTGATTTTAATGAAGACCTTCACAAGGTGAGAAAAATAATTCTGGAAGAGTTGAGTAAGGATGAGTTGATCTTAAAAGAACCAGCGCCTACTGTAAATATTGTTGGCTATGCAGAAAGTGCAATGATGCTTTCCATTCGTCCATATGCCACACCCGACAATTCTCAATTTGTGCAGTTCAATGCGTATGAAAATATTCATCAGGCATTAATCGACAATGGTATTAAAGGTCCGCAGATTAAGCGCGTAATGGCAGAATAAAAAAAAGCTCCCGATGATTCGGGGCTTTTTTATAAAGGGGTAGTTATTAATAGTTCAATAATTCTTCAATTGCTTTTGCAACTTTGGTGGCATTCGGCAACATGGTTGTTTCCAACGTAGAATTTAGAGGAATAGCCGGAAGGTTTTCCGAACCGATTACTTCTACCGGAGCATCTAAATATTCGAAACATTTTTTAGAAATTCGTCCTGCCAATGCTTGCGGGAAACCATTGTTATAAGGTTCTTCCGTAAGTACAATGCATTTTCCATGTTTTTTAACGGTAGCAAGAATTGTTTCTTCATCCAGTGGATTGAGTGTTCTTAAATCCACAATTTCAACTTGTCCAGGGAAATTTTTCGCTGCATTTTTTGCCCAATACACGCCCATTCCATAAGTAATGATTGTGATGGATGATGTATAATGTGAGACGGCAAATGTACCATCTTCCATTTTCCATTTTCCGTTTTCCATTCCTACTACCTGCACCATGCGCGCTTTTCCGAATGGAATAATATATTCTTCATCCGGTTCAATGGTTTTTGCATCTTCCGTTCCTTTTATTTTACTCCAGTACAATCCTTTGTGTTCGAGCATCACTACCGGATTCGGATCGTAGTAGGCAGCTTTCATCAAACCTTTTAAATCGGCACCGGTGGAAGGATAACATACTTTGATACCACGGATATTGGTTAAAATACTTTCTACACTCGAAGAGTGATAAGGTCCGCCACTTCCATACGCACCAATTGGAACGCGGATGATGGCACTCACCGGCCATTTGCCATTCGACAAATAACAGGAGCGACTCACTTCTGTGAACAACTGATTTAAGCCCGGCCAGATGTAATCGCAAACTGAACTTCTACAATGGGTTTGCAACCAACCGCACTCATTCCAACAGTGCTGCCAATAATGAATGCTTCCTGGATAGGTGTATTAAATACGCGGTGGTCGCCATAGGTTTGTGCCAAGGTAGCTGCTTCACGAAATACTCCACCCAATCGTCCACCTACATCTTGTCCGTATAACAAACATTCCGGATGTTTGGCCATCAATTCGCGAATTGCGAAAAGCGCAGAATCCACCATAACAGTTTTTTCTTTTCCTGCCGGTTCACGTTCACCTTTTTCTTCGGTAACAGGAGTAGGAGCGTAGTCGTGATCAAATAAATCTTCGGGGCGAGGATCTTCTGCCAACAAAGCTTTTTGATAATCGCGTTCTACTTTTTCTTTTGCGAGTAATTCAATTTCATTTAATTCGGATGTAAGAAATCCTGCTACAATCATTTGATTGCGCAATCTTGGAAACGGATCACGTTTTTGTGCTTCTTCCAAATCATCGCGGTACCATTCTTTACGAACGCCTGAGGTATGGTGATTTAACAAAGGTACTTTCGCATGAATTAAAAAAGGTCTGCGTTCTTTGCGGATAATGGCAATTACTTCTTTAACGGTGTTGTATGATTTTTCAAAATCCGTTCCGTCAATGGTTCTTGTTTCCAATCCTTTAAATCCTTTGGCATATTCGGTGGCATCTTGAGCGCGAATTTCTTTTGCGTTTGCCGAAATATCCCATTCGTTATCTTGAACAACATAAAGGATTGGCAATTTTTTTAATACCGCCATTTGAAATGCTTCCGCCACTTCACCTTCGGTAATACACGCATCACCTAGAGAACAAACCGCAATGGGTTTGTCACTTTCTCCCTCTCCTTTGGAGAGGGCCGGGGTGAGGTTTAGGTTTTGTTTTTCTAAATATTGAATACCCATGGCCACACCCGTTGTTGGGATGGCTTGCATTCCCGTTGCAGAAGATTGCATGGGAATTTTAGGCATATCGTCTCTTTTTAAACTCGGATGGCAGTAATAGGTTCTTCCACCGGAAAAAGGGTCATCGCGTTTTGCCAATAGCTGCAACATTAATTCGTAGGGCTGCATCCCGATTCCAAGCATCATGCTATCGTCACGGTAATAGGCCGAAAGAAAATCCTGTGGTAACAATTGCAAACTAACAGCCAGCTGAATCGCTTCATGTCCGCGTGAAGTAGCATGCACATATTTTGCGGTTACTTCTTTATTGGCTTCATAAAGTTCTGCCATTGCTTTGGCAGTGCACATCAATTCGAAACCTTTTATCAAAGTCGCCTCTTCGATGGAAGAGTTGATTTTTCTTTTTTTATCAGTGGTTGTATCCGCCATGGCTTTAACTGTAAGATTTTTATAAACTTAATGTTATAATTTTATTACTAACCCAATAATTGTATAGCTAAATGTAAAATTAATTAGTTTAAATTCCAAGCAAATTAATTTTTGCAGAATATAATTCTGTGATTATTCAAAAATGACAAATAATTGTTTGTTTGGGTGTAAAAAGAAGAGACAGCAGAGAATCTAATTTTTAAGGATGTTAGTCTTCCTTTGCTTCAGGTTCAAGCACCTGCACAAAAGATTTGACAGGGTTACTGTTGTAGGGAATTTTAATGAGTCGGTATGGAGTGGTAGCAGGCTGCCACTGGCCATGGTCATATTGGGGAGGACCTGCTTTTGTTGTTGTAGAATAGATATTTATGAATTGATTTGAAAAGGTAATCTTATCGATTTTTCCAACTCCTCCCCAAACAATAATCGTAGATATACTCAGGTCCGCATAGGGCTTATTTGTTGTACTTCCTGTAAGATGAATCCAGAATTCATCGTATTCAAAAATATTATCTATCGTAAAATACTGTCCTCCACTAAAATTGAGTTGGGCAGTAGTGCCTTGTGCTAGTATCTCATATTTGATTTCTTCTTCTGACTCATCAACGAATGAAGTGATCATCGTTAACATTGAAATTAACGAGGCGAAAAGAAATATGTTTTTAACGAATTTCATTTGAATACCTACTAACGCTAAGTTACAATAAATAGTGTAGTATAGGAAATCTAACTTACCTTTGTTGTTCAACTACATGATGATGTTACAGAAAGCACTGGAGAATTTAAAAATTGCCTCATTAAATGAAATGCAATTAGCAACGATTGAAGCCGCTAAGAAATCAAACGATATTATTTTATTGTCGCCAACGGGTTCGGGAAAAACGCTAGGATTTCTATTGCCTGTTTTAAATTCTTTGGATAAAACGAAAGAAGGGATTCAAGCCTTGGTGATTGTTCCATCGCGGGAGTTGGCCATTCAAATTGAACAAGTGTTTAAACTCATGCAAACCGGATTTAAAGTGAATTGTGCGTATGGCGGACATTCTACAAAAACGGAAAAAAATAGTTTAGGTGAAGCACCGGCTGTATTAGTAGGAACACCGGGGCGATTGGCATTTCATATTCGCAATAAAAATATAAATACTGCAACCATCCATACGTTGGTATTGGATGAGTTTGATAAAGCTTTGGAGTTTGGTTTTCAGGAAGACATGTCGTTTATTGTTTATCATCTGAAAAATTTAAAAAAGCGAATGTTGACATCTGCCACGCAGATGAAAAGTATTCCGGAGTTTGCGGGATTAAAAGAACCAGTGGAATTAAATTTTTTAAGTAAAACTCCAGTAAAAGCAGAAGGTCTAAAATTAAAAGTGATTCAATCGGATACCAAAGATAAAATAGATGCATTGTTTTCATTGATTTGTCAATTGGGAAATAACGCAACACTTGTTTTTTGTAATCACCGCGATGCCGTTGATCGCATCAGTGCGTTGTTGTTGGAGAAAGGACTGTTTCATGGAACGTTTCATGGGAAGATGGAGCAGGAGGACAGAGAGCGCGCATTGATAAAATTCAGAAACGGAACGAATCAGATTTTAGTTACTACCGATTTAGCATCACGTGGATTGGACATTCCTGAAATTCAGAATGTGATTCATTTTCAATTGCCACATACCGAAGATGTATTTATTCATCGTAATGGAAGAACAGCTCGTATGAATGCAAAAGGAACTTCCTACTTGTTATTAGGTCCGGATGAATTTGTACCCACATTTATAAAAGACACACCACCGAAAGAAAAATTATCATCCGCGAATAAAATTCCTGAAAACACACCTTGGAGTACGTTGTATATTGCCGCAGGGAAAAAAGACAAGATCAATAAGATGGATATTGTAGGGATGTTGTTGCAAAAAGGAAAGTTGCAAAAAGAAGAATTGGGATTGATAGAAGTGCTGGATTTTTCTTCGTATGCAGCAGTAAAGCGTGATAAGATAGAAGGAATGCTTCGTTTGATCAAAGACGAAAAGATGAAGGGGCGAAAAATTAAAATGGATGTTTCGAAGTAATAGGCCAGTTCGATAGTTTGGTGCAACGTGATGTCAGTTCGAGTGTTCCGCAGGAACGTATCGAGAACGATTAGAATTACAAACACTTCTCGATACTCTCCCTTCGGTCGAACTCGAAGTGACTTGTCAGTTCGAGTGTTCCGCAGGAACGTATCGAGAACGATTAGAATTACAAACACTTCTCGATACTCTCCCTTCGGTCGAACTCGAAGTGACAATGGGGTTTCTATTTAAATTTCTTTTTTGACAGTTCAGGCAGTAAATCAAACTGTTTCTTTATTAATGCTTCTTTCTTTGATTTGCTCCACTTTTTTATTTTTTTCTCAAAAGCTATTGCGCTAATAGGATCATTGAATAGTTCATAAAATTTCAATTCAACCGGTCTTCTTGAGAATGTATAGGATTCTGGGTGAATACCACTATTATGTTGTTGGAGTCTTTGCTCAAGATTGTTTGTTACACCTACAGAATATGTTTTGTCAGAACACTCTAAGATATAAACATACATTGTTTTCATTTATGATGGTTTAATGAATTGTAATCACTTCTCGATACTCTCTTTTCGGTCGGACTCGAAGTTACAATTAAGTTAAAGTGTTCGGTACAACGTGATGTCAGTTCGAGTGTTCCGCAGGAACGTATCGAGAACGATTAGGATTACAAACACTTCTCGATACTCTCCCTTCGGTCGAACTCGAAGTGACTTGTCAGTTCGAGTTTTCGGGCTAACGTGATGTCAGTTCGAGTGTTCCGCAGGAACGTATCGAGAACGATTAGGATTACAAACACTTCTCGATACTCTCCCTTCGGTCGAACTCGAAGTGACTTGTCAGTTCGAGTTTTCGGGCTAACGTGATGTCAGTTCGAGTGTTCCGCAGGAATGTATCGAGAACGATTAGGATTACAAATACTTCTCGATACTCTCCCTTCGGTCGAACTCGAAGTGACATTTGAGATAAAGACTATCCCTTCTTCAAAATTCTTTCCAAATAAAACGTTCCGAAAGGCAAGAAGGATAATAGAAATCCGATGGTTGCTAATTTAATAGACCATTTATATTTGATGGTGGCCATCAAAAGTAAAATGCAAAAGGCGATGAATAATACTCCGTGCGCCATTCCAACAATTCGAACAGGTGCTTGCATATCCATAAAATATTTCAGAGGCATTGCAATGAATAATAAAATTAGGTAAGATACGCCTTCTAAGAATCCTACTTTAAGGAAGATGTTGAAGAGTTTGTTGTCGTTTTCCATATTTAAGTTAGTTCTATGTTTGTTTATAACGTCATTGCGAGGTACGAAGCAATCCCTTTCAATCTAAACTCTTTTGCTCATCGTGAGAGATTGCTTCGTACCTCGCAATGACGCTTCGTAAAAGCATTCCTTAATCTTCCAAATCATCAATCACTGAAGCTTCCTCCGTTTTGCTGGAGTTCGCAACCAGGTTGTTGATGGTATTCATTTCATCTTCTGTCAAATATCTCCAGCCACCCGCTTTTATTCCGGTTAGGTTCACATTCATAATGCGTATTCTTTGCAGTTTGTAAACCTTATAATCGAGGGCATCACACATTCTTCTGATTTGTCGGTTTAAGCCTTGCGTAAGGATAATTCGGAACGTGTTTGTAGCTTCTTGTTTTACAAAACACTTTTTAGTAACCGCATCACCGATATCAATTCCATTTCCCATTTTTTGAATAAAGTCGGGCGTAATGGGTTTGTCGACCATCACCACATATTCTTTCTCATGTTTATTTCCGGCACGTAAAATTTTATTGACGATGTCACCATCATTTGTAAGAAAAATCAATCCTTCAGAAGGTTTATCCAATCGGCCAATTGGAAAAATTCTTTTTGGGTGATTGATAAATTCAATGATGTTGTCTTTGTCTTTAAGGTCGGTGGTGCAGGTAATGCCTTGAGGTTTGTTGAAGGCGATGTAAATTAATTTCTCTTTTGCTTTCAGTGGTTTTAAGTCGATGGTAATCACATCTTCATCCGAAACTTTTGTTCCGAGTTCAGGAATTTTTCCATTTACGGTAACACGACCTTGTTCGATGAGCTTATCCGCTTCACGTCTGGAGCATGTTCCGGTATCGCTGATGTATTTGTTGAGTCGTGTTTGCATTTTGGTTGATCGCTGTTGGTTATTAGTTATTCGTTATTAGTTATTGTGTTTTTTACAAACAACCAACAACTAACATCAAACAACTAACTAAGCTTTTGCTTTGAATTTATTAATAGCATTGATAGTAAATTCAGAAAGCACCAATTTTCCGCTCATTTCAGCGCGTTCAATTAAAAGCGTATCCCAATCTTCAGTTCCTCTCCAGAATACTTTTTTGAGCATGGCCATTGCTTCCGGATTTGATTTTGAAAGTTTATCTGCCAATGCTGAAATAGCAGCATCCAATTCTTCTGTGTTTTTGTAGATGTCGACATACAATCCTTTTTCTCTGGCCCAAGAGGCGGTTTGCCATTCGGTAGCATTGATGGAAAGTGAGGTGAATGCGGATGTTCCTACTTTGCGTTCAACTGCAGGTCCAACCACAAATGGTCCGATTCCAACAGCCAATTCACTTAATTTAACGGAGGCTGTATCAACAGCAAGTGTATAATCCGCAGCAGATGCAATTCCAACACCACCGCCAACTGCTTTTCCTTGAACACGAGCAATCACAAATTTAGGAGCAGTGCGAATGGCGTTGATGACCATTGCAAAACCTGAAAAGAATTTTTTTCCGGTTTCTAAATCTTTGATAGAAATTAATTCATCAAAAGATGCTCCGGCACAAAATGCTTTGTCGCCTTCACTTTGCAAAACAATTACTTTTGCCTGTTCGTCTTTTCCTGCTTTTGCAATTTCGTCTGCCAGTTGTCGTAACAATGCACCCGGCATTGAATTACTTTGAGGATGAAAAAAAGTGATGGTAGCGATTCCGTTTGTTGTTGTTGATTTTATATGTCCTTCCATGGTTTAAATGTATAATGGTTAATGTATAATGGTTAATGGGAAATGTATTTTTTAATAGGTAACTGTAATTTTTTCTTTATCAAATTTTTTTGAGGCCTTTGTTCCCTCTTCCATCCTCCATCTTCCATCCCCAACAGGGTGTAAATATAAATAAAAAAGTCCCGCTCCGGTTGGGGCAGGACTCAATTAAACCAATGTTTAACCCTATATTAATTCAATTAGTTCTCGTGATAAGCAGGCAATTTACCTTCTTTGATTAATTGCAAGCTTTTTTGTTTGTGCTCTTCAAAATTTCCGAAACACAAAGCATCCAATAAATCTTGTTTTGTCATTAGTGGACTGTTCAATTGTGATTTTAATTCTTTCTCACAACGGTTCACATATTTTTCAAAACGCTCTGGAGCCCAGATGTATTGTTTTTTATGCCAATCCGGTTGAGTACGATCTACTTTAAACTCAGTTGGCATATCATCATTCAGTTTGATATTGGTTTTGATATCCAAGCCTTCAAACTTTTTAGGTAATTGGCGATTATCAAAAATCAATGGTCGGCTGATTTTAATAACATGTTTTTTCTTTTTAACATCAACCATTGCTAAACCTTCAATCGTCAAACCTTTTTTCTTAAGGTGACCATACTTCGACTCAAAACTTTTTAAAATCTCAAACATGTTATTTAGTATTGATGGGAGGGTAAAGGTACGAAGTAATTACCATTGATAGTTATTAACATTGAATTATTTAGACAATTGAGTTTCAATCAACTACGACTGTTGAAAAATGATAGATGAACCCCGCTTTTTGGCATACTGATTCCAAAAAATGCCGTTAGTAGAAGTAATAACTTGATTTAATGTGTTGATATTTAGGTGGTTAGCTTTAAAACAGTCGGGTAGGATTTTAACCATTGAATGCATTCTTCTTCGGTGGACAAAAATCGGGATGGGACAGAAGGCTTTGCGATTTTCAGATAAAAATTAGCGAGTAATTTGTGTCCTAATGTGCTGGTTAACATTGATATAGCTGAGCAATGTTGGGTCACTTCCGGACTTCCCCAAAATATCCGTGACTCATTATCAAGTCCTGAGAATGTATTGCCGGTGGCAAAAATCGGAGAAACCTCCCAAGGGCAATTTTCTCGGATCATTTTAAATATTTTCTTGCTATCCTCCAGATTTAAGATCCCATCCTTATAATGAAGATGAATAATCCCATCTTCCCTATATTTTATCTTAATTTGATCCGTTTCAATTTCAGGAGTCATACCAAATTTAAAATCTAAAATTACTCTTTTTGTTGTTTCTTTAACCGATTGATGTTTTTTTCAATGTATTTTTCGGTCGTTAATAACGATTGTTGAATTCGTTTCGCATAGGTAATGGATGCGGTGATGTCTTTGTTTTTTTCTTCGATGATTTCTTTTTGAAGCAGTACTTCTTTCTGGTAGGATAAGTTTTCGTTTTTAAAGAAGATGAAAAAAATGGAAGTAATAATAAAGAGGAGAAGTAGAATTAATTTTCCAACATTTTCTTGAACACTTTCAAGACCGGGAGGTAAATTGATATATCCTATTCTATTCTTCATAAATTCCATTAGTCCAAAAAAGAGAACAATTCCTGCTGCAACAAATGCTTTGATAACAATTTTATTGTCGAACATAACTACCGCAATCATGCACATTACCAGCATAAAGTATTGCATATTAGAGGCTAACCCAAAGGTGAGTGTGGATCCAACAAAATAGAGGTAGCCCGAAATTGTAAAAAAGTAGAATGAAACAAGATGCTTTTTATTGGCGTGTAAAATAAAACTTGTGATTGCAACAATCAAGAAGAAAAGCAATAAGTAAAGTGCAACGCCTTTTTCCAGAAATATCGCTAATGGAATAAAGGATGTCATTGTAATTACAGAGATAACCGCAATCAAATTACTGATTCTGATTTTCCGTTTTAAGGAAGCATCATAGTGCGAATCGACTCCTATATTTAAAATCTTTTTTAGCAATGTTGCTGATTAAATTTTTATTCCGATAATTAAGATATCATCTACCTGATCATTGGAGCCTTGCCAATTTATGAGTGTTTCATCTACTGCTTTCAGCTGTTCATTCATCGGCAAATGACATTTGGAAAGAAACAATTCTTGTAAACTGGAGAGTTTGAATTTTTTTCCTTTGTCGCCACCAAACTGATCGGCATACCCATCTGTAAAGAGGTACAGCAAATCATTTTTTTGTAATTGAATGGTTTGGGTAGCAAAAGGAATGGGTGCGTCCACTTTCCCAATTGCCTGTTTGGTTGGTTTGTATTCAATAAGTGCTTTGTTACGGATAATCCACAATGGATTGTTGGCGCCACTCCACATTAATTCGAGGGTAGCTTTGTTGAAATGACAAAGTGAAATGTCCATTCCATCATTTACTTCACTTTCACTTTTCTCGAATGTTTCCACCACAAGTTCACTCACTTTGTCTAAGATGTCTCCCGGTTTTGAAATTCCAAATTCGTTAACCGTTCTGTTTAATGCATTGGAGCATACAACACTTACCATTGCACCCGGTACACCATGTCCTGTACAATCTGCGGCAGCAAAGAATACGGCATCTTTGTTTTTTTGATCGTTTTCCAGCCAATAGAAATCTCCTGCAACAATGTCTTTCGGTTTATAAAAGAAAAAGGAATCGGGTAAGTGCTGTTTGATTAAGCGTTGTGGTGGTAAAATCGCTTCTTGCAATCGTTTCGCGTAGGAGATGGAAGAAAGGATTTCCTTTTGTTTTTCCTCTATGATCTCTTTTTGTTTTTCTGTTTCGTGTTGTTGTATTTCAATAATATTTTTTTGTTTATTGGTAATTCTAAAGCGGTTATACATCATTCCACCAAATACCAGTAATAAAAACAATCCTCCGTAAAGTGCCCACTTTTGTGTCGTATCCTGATCAATTTGTGCATTTTTAGCAAGGATTAATGCTTTTGTAACTTTACGTTCTTCTGCATTTACAACACTATCCGCAGCTGCTTTTTTTTCGTATTGGTATTCCAATTCTTTGTTCGCAATTTGTCGTTGATTGTCGTCTTTTAAAATACTATCTTTTAGTGTGATATAGCGTTCGTAGAAAGAAAGGGCTTTGGTGAAATTCCCCATTTCTTTGTAAGTTTCATACAATACTTCGGTCACTTCTTTTTCAGAATTAATGTCTTCCGATTCTTTCGCAATTTGATTCGATTTATTTAAGCATTCGAGTGCAAGCGCAAATTTTTTCTGTTTCATGTATGATTTGCCAATAGCAGTAAGTGAGGTAGACTCCCCAAATTTATCTCCGATTTCTTTTGCAAGGGCATTGCTCTTTAATTGGTATTCCAACGCTTTTTCGTTTTCACCCAAGGTGGCATACGTATTCCCAATATTGGCATACGATGCAGCAACACCCTGTTTGTCGCCCAACGCTTCGTATAATTTTAAGCTACGCTGGTTATAGTCGAGTGCTTTTTTGTAATCAGCCAAGTTTTGATAAATGATCCCAATATTATTTAAGGAGCTGGCCATGCTTTCTTTGTTTTGCATTTCTTCAGCTAATTTCAAACTGCGCATTTGGTATTCTAATGCTTTCTCAAACTCGTTGATATTGATGTAGATACTGCCAATGTTCGCAAGGGAAGAGGCAACACCTTTAAAATCTTTCAGCTCTTCACGTATTTTTAAACATTGCTGATAGAAATCAATTGCTTTGATATAATTTCCTTTTACCTGGTAGGACGCTCCAATTGTATTGAGTGCTTTTGTTTCCCAATATTTTAATTTTTTTGTTCGTGCCATTTCCAGCTCCATGTGCCCAAGGATGTAGGTGGAATCAGGGTTGGTGTATAATAAACTCCAGGCAATGTCGTTGAAAGCCGACAAGCGGATACTATCTTGTAGTTTTACATTGTTATAAACACGCCAAAGCGAATCAACATTTTGAGCTTTGGAAATATTGATAGACAAAAGAAACAAAAAGATAAAAGAGTAGAGGAATCGTAGTTTCATATTTAATAGCATAAATGTACAATATCTAATACAAAAAAACTAATCAGGTGGTTGGGTTTTTAGTCCCCTTTTATTAATGGGATATTCCGATAACTAGGATGTCATTTATTGTTTGAATGAAGCTTTCCTGTCTCGAATAATTTTATGAAAGATCTGAGCTTGTTCCTTCGATGTGAATTTTTGGATTTTTACTTTTTTGCAGATAGGAGCATTTGGATAAGCGAGGCGATGCTGATGTTTTGTGATTAGATGGGGTGAAAGAATAGAAGTGTAAAAACGATTAGAAATCTATTTTTCAAAGGTCGAGTGGTGTGTAAATAAATATAAAAGCCCTCCTCGAATCAATCGAAGAGGGCTTTTGACAGATATCCTTTAAATTTTTACTCCAATAATCAGAACGTCATCAACTTGTTCTAAGTTGCCTTTCCATTTTTCAAATTCCTTGTCAAGAATTGATTTTTGGTCGCTTAACGGAAGATCTTTTATTTGGAGTAGTTTTTCCTGTAGTTGTTTGTATTTGTATTTTTTTCCTTTATCACCACCAAACTGATCGGCATACCCATCGGTGAATGTGTAAACGATATCTCCTTTTTGAAGGTCGATGGTTTGAAGAGAGAAAGGTGCTGTTTTAGAATGGTACATTCCTACAGGCATTTTATCGGGTTTGAATTCCTGCATTTCGCCATTTCTGATGAGCCACAAAGGGTTGTTGGCAGCAGCAAACTCTAATTTCATGTTTTCAAAATCATAGGCACACAACACGCAATCCATACCATCTTTACTTTCCTCTTCACTGCCTTCTGGATTTAAGGAAGCAATGATTCCTTTTCTCATATTGTCAAGGATTTCATTCGGATGAATCAGGTTTTTTTCAATGATGGATTCATTTAAATGAGAGATACCCACCATACTCATTAATGCCCCGGGAACTCCATGGCCAGTGCAATCCGCTGTACACATGTAGAATAATTCAGTTTTGCTTCCGGTTGGTTTATGAGCAATCGCATGATAAAAATCTCCACTTACAATGTCTTTTGGTTTGTAAAGGATGAAAAAATTTTTTGTTTCTGTTTCAGTTGTTTCCATGAGGCTAATTTATGTCATTTTTTAATCTATTCAAACTTTTCTCGATATATTTTTCAGTAGGCAATAACGAATGCTGAATGCGTTTTGCATAGTGTATGGAATCGATTATTTCCTTTTGTTTTTCTTCTACAAGTTGTTTTTGATGAGAAATAATCTTGTTTTTCTTTTTGTTCGTTTGTAGGTTTTTAAAAATTAATGCGGCAAGGATAATTACGAGTAATAATCCACCGGAAGTGGAATACAATACAATCTGTTGTTTTTGTTTTTCTTTGGTGGCAATTTCGTCTTTTTTTGCTTGTTCGGTTTTAGCCAATGCTTCTTTTTTATCGAACTCATATTGCATTTGTTGCTGAACTATTGTTTTGTTGCTTTCTTCATTGGCAATACTATCTCGGTAGATGATATAGTTTTTGTAATTGATATGAGCTGTTTTCCAATCTTTTGTTAGGAGTGCTAAATTGCTTATCGACCAATAAGTATCTCTTATTAATTCTTTTGAATTTGTTTTCAATGCAAAATCATACGCTTTTTGTTGATAGCTTTTCGCCTTTTGATAATTGCCTTTTGATGCTTCAATAACAGTGAGCTGGATAAATATCCGGCAAATGTTTTGAATGTCTTCTATTTCTTCGGATATCGTTAACGACTTCATTAGATTTTCTTCAGCAAGTGTGTTCTCTCCTTGTCGTATTTGAATATATGCGATATTAAAATAGGATAGGGCAATTCCATATTTATCTCCTACTTCTTCTCTATATTTTTTAGATAACAAGTGGTGTTCAAGTGATTTTGTATGATTTTTTTGAGATTCGTAGATGGTTCCAAGATTATTATGAGTGATTCCCAATGAAAATTTATCGCCAATTTTCTCTTGCATTTCAAGCGCTTTGAATGTGTATGTTAAAGCTTCGTCATAATTTTTTTGAGATAAATAAATGTTCCCAATATTTGCAAAGGATTGTGCAATGTTTTTAGGGTTTCCGAGTTGTTCTCTTATTTTTAGGGCTTCGAGGTGGTTTTTTAATGCTTCAGGAAGATTTCCTTGGTTCCAAAGTACATTCCCAATATTATTGTAAGTGGCACCAATTCCTTTGATATCGTTAATTTGTTTTTTTATTTCCAGCGATTGCTTATATCGAAGCAGGGCTTCATTGTATTCCGATTTTTGTGCATAGATATTTCCAATATAATTGATGGCTTCTGCTTTCCCTTTTAAGAAGTTTAATTGATCGCATAATTGAATGCTGAGGTCGGCATATTCCCTGGATTTTTTATAATCGCTGGTGATGAAATATTCCCAACAAATTGCATTGTATGTTTTTATTTTGTTGGTGTCATTTATTTTGTTGGAGGATAGAGCCGTCAGCAACGAATCTAGCTTGCTGTTTTGGCAATAACCGGCAACATGGAATGCGATTAGGAGTGTAGCGAATAGAATCAGTTTTTTCATTGTCCCTTTTTGAGTTTTAGAATATTCTTCTCAATATATTTTTCAGAAGGGAGTAGTGAATTCTGAATTCTTTTTGCGTAGCGGATGCTGTCCAAAATCTCTTTTTGTTTTTCTTCAACAATGTCTTTTTGGAGTGAAATGATTTTGTTTTGTTCCTTATTGATTTTAAGGCTTCTTAAAATCACTGCAGTTAACACGAGAAGCAGAAGCAGTCCACCACATACTGCGTAAATAATGATTTGATTTTTTTGTTTTTCTTTTTGTGCTATGTTGTCTTTTTTATCTTGTTCAGCTTTTGCGAGTGCATCTTTTTTATCGAATTCATATTGCATTTGCAATTGAACTGTTTTTTTTGTGTTCTCTTCGTTTGTTAATGTATCATTTTTGGAAATGTAAGCTTGATATTGCGTGAACGCTTTTTCAAAATTATTCTCCTTCTCGTAGATTTTACTTAAGCTAAGGTGATGATCTTTTTGAATATACGTAGCCCCTATGGTTGTTGAGATGTCCAATGCTTCCAGAAGATATTTTTTTGCTTCTTCCATTTTGTTTTGGTCAAAATAGAGTACACCAATATTTCCGAGGGTCGTGGCAACCCCACCTTGATCACCTATTTCTCTGTCTATTTTAATGGATTCCAGATAAAATTCTACTGCTTTGTCGTATTTTTTTTGAGAGTTATAGGTATTACCAATATTGCTTTTCCAAGCAGAAATTAGACTTTTAGATTCCAGTTCTTCCGCCATTTTTAAGGCTTTGAAGTAATAACTTAAGGCATCATCGTATTTACCTTGATTCCAATAAACCAAACCAATGTTTCCTAAATCGATGCATACTCCGTTTTTATCACCAATTTCTTCCGCAATTTTAAGTGCTTTGAAATAATAGCTTAATGCTTGATCAAGGTCACCTTGGTTCCAGTATACATTTCCGATGTTCGCGATGGTTTTTGCTAATACCGGTTTGTTGTTGGATTGTTCATTTATTTTTAAGGATTTGAAATAGTAGTTTAATGCTTTTGGGTATTCTCCTTGATTCCAATACACTAAGCCGATATTGCTGTACAAATTGGCAATTTTATTCTCGTTTTGAGTTTCTTCGTAAATCTTAAGTGCGTCAAAATATTTTTTTAAGGCTTGGGAATAATTTCCTTTGCTCCAGTGAAAGAGGCCAATATTGGTCAGCGCTTCTGCTTCTCCTTTTTTCCATTGAAGTTCCTCCGCTAATTTTAATCCTTCATTCCCATGTTGTAACGATTTTTCCATTTCTCCTGTTAGTCGAAATTCATTACATAACGCATTTAAGGTTTTTACTCTGTTGCTATCCTGTGCACTAGATTTAAGAATAAGAAGAAGCGAGTCGGTTTTTTGTTGCTGTGCAAAGGCAGAAAAACTCGACAGGATAAAAATGAAAAGAATGTATTTCTTCATTTTTTTTTCAATTTATTTAAATTGCGCTCAATGTATTTTTCTGTTGGTAATAGTGAGGTTTGAATCTTTTTTGCGTATCGAATGGAGTCAGTCACCTCTTTGTTTTTTTCTTCCAAGATAGTTTTTTGGAATTCAATTTCTGCTTTTTGGATTTCAACTTTTTCCTTTTGCTCCGATATAATTTTGTTTGCTTTTTGTTTGTCTTTGTAATTTTTGAAAATATACAATGCGAGTATAAAAAAGATGATAGATACTCCAATTGCGATATAGGTAAATATTTTTTGTTTCTCTGTTTTTTCTTCAGCAATGGCCAATTCTTGTTCGTGTATTTTCGAAAAAACGACTTGATTTAAAGAGTCGGAGTACCTCTTTTTATCATATTCATAAATTAACTCCGCTTTAAATTGTTCTTTTTTGTTTTTATCATTAAAGATGGAATCACGTGCTGCAATGTACTCTTTATAATGGAAGTAAGCTTTGCTGGAATTATTCAGTTTTTCATATACGTTTTTTAATGCGAGATGAGCTTGTTCCTTATGTGGATAGCTTTCTATTTTGGTTGCAAGTACGAGGGATTGTAATCCAAAGCGTTCTGATTCCTTCAGGTTGTTTAGCTGCAGATGAGATACCGATAAGTTGCTATAAGCATTTGCCAAATTGGGCTGCATCTTTAGCTCGATGAATTTTAGTGCAGCTTTTTCAAAATAAATAATCGCATTTTTATTGTCGTTTAATTTTTGATAATAGCTTCCGATGTTTTCTGTTGCCATTGCTTCACCTTGTATATCACCCACTTCTTTGGTAAGCAGAAGGAACTTATCAAAATAGATTTTTGCACTATCGAGTTTCCCCATCTCATAATACACACTTCCAACATTGCCGGTCAGTAAGCTTTGTCCATATAAATGGTTAATTGCAAAGGCGTACTTTAAAGCTATTTGATAATGCTTCATAGCTTTAGGGTATTGTTGAATGGAGAAATATGTATTAGCGAGATTATTGTTCGCCATTGCTAATCCAAGTGTATCTTTTTCCTTTTCAATTTCTTTTAGTGCTTTAAATCCGTATTCGATTCCAACCGTGTAATTTCCTTGTTCGGTATAGGTGAGATTAAGAGAAGTATAAAGCCTTCTGTTGGCATACGAATCCAGATGATGTTTTTTAGAAATCTCTACCGCTGTATGTAATTTATCGAGTGAGGTCGTATATTCTCCTCGTTCTCTATAAACGATGCCTAATGTTAGCAATGCATCCATTTGATAGCGATAGTTTTTTATTTTTTTTGCAATTGCTAAGGATTGGTTGGCGTAGAATATAGTTGAATCAGGATTAATGCCGGTATATTCTTTAGCTAAAACATCAAAGTCGTAACAAATCGCACTATCTGTTTTATGTGCTTTTATTCTTGTTTTTAGAGAATCAACAATAGGAGTCTCTTTCGCCACGAGTTGAAATGAGGAGGCTAAAAAGGAAATCAATAAAAGAGTATAGTTGAAATACAAGCGCATGTAATTACGATTTTAATGTTATTTCTTTTTTAGTCTTTTTATGCTTTTATGGATATAAACTTCTGTTGGCAATAAACTTTGTTGAATGCGTTTGGCATACTGAATACTATCTGTTATTCGTTTGCTTTTTTCTTCAATGATATGATTTTGTCGTTCTAGATCTTTATTTTGAATTGAAATCTCATTTTTTAATGAACGACTTTTGACAAACAAGTAAATGATAAAGATGCAGAAGATAGCCATGGCAATCAATGCATAGGTTAACAGCTGATTTTGCTCTCTTGCTTTTTGTGAGTTTAGTTTTTCCCTTTCAATTTCTTTTTCCTTTTCACTGAGTGCAAGTTTTTTTTCTAAACGAGAAATCGTATTAATCTTTTCGATGTTGAGCAATTTGTTTTTGAGTTCCGTTTGAAGCACGAGGGTGTTATAGGCTTCTTCAAAGTTGCCCATGTCTTTATGTAGCAATATTAATTCTTCATATGTTTCAGACAATTCATGATCTAATAAATTTTCTTTTGCGATGGTCATGCTTCGTTCTAATTGTGTTTTCGATTCGTCAAACACCTTTTTTAAACGGTAATACTTCCCGATATACACCAAAATGGTTGCTTCCGAATCAATCATTTTGTCTTCCATCGCCATTGCATGTGCTTGGTTCAACTCACGTATGGCTTCATCCAACCGATTTGTTTCAAGGAGGAATATTCCTTTGTTTTGGTGAAAGAAATACCTATCTGTTTTGGAAAGTGAACTGAAATTGTCTTCTATCTCTTTTAATGTGGCTTCAGCTTTGTCAAATTCTTTACTTTTAAAATAACGGATGGATAAATTTAATAAGCTGTTAATGATTCCTTTGGTATTGTTTCCTTTTCGAAACATGGTTAATGCTTCATCCAAAAGTTTTGTAGATTCATTTTCATTTCCGATTCGGCTTTGGAGATTTGATTTTAGCTTCAGTACGGTTCCTATTCCGCTCCAGTCGTTTAAGTCGGTATAGATTTTAGAAGCGTTGTTGAGTTTGATGTTGGCCTCTTCTAAATCAGATTTTAAAAGAAGATATCTACCTAATGAAACATTCGAGCGAGCAATAAGCGGTAAGTCGTTTGATTTACGCGCACATTTTTCAAACTCAATACTAACGGAGTAGGAGGAATCAGGGTTTGAAAAGTACAATGAATCAGCCAACTCCATCAATTTTTCACAATCGTTCTTTTGTTGAGAAAAGAGCGACTGTGAAAAAAGAAGAGCAATAATATAAAATGCTTTGCGTAACAAATTAATCTTGATTTTTCTTTTTAACCATGGTGAGAATGGTAGCAATGGCAACTGTTTCTCCTGTTTCATCATAAACGTCTACTAACCATTTCACAATTCCTTTGGCAATATCTTCTTCTGATTTTTTCTCTTGATCAATTTTTTCTTTACATGTAAAACGAACACCGATTTCAGCTCCCGGATAAACAGGTTTTGTAAATCGACATTCATCAATTCCGTAATTTAATAAAACCGGACCTTTTGGGGCATCCACAAATAAGCCGGCAGCTCGGGATAAGATATAGTAACCGTGAGCAACTCTTCCAGTAAAGATGGTTCCTTCCAGTGAGTTTGCATCCATGTGAGCATAAAACTTATCACCACTCAATTCGGCAAATGCTTCAATGTTCTCTAATGTTACTTTGTGTTTTGCAGTAATTAAGGTTTCGCCTACTACCAATTCTTCGAAATAACGTTTGAATGGATGAATGTCATTCAAAATGTATTTCGCTCCGTATTGATAGTTGTTGGTAATGTTTGTTATTGTTGTTGGAGAACCTTGAATGGCGGTGCGTTGCAAGTAATGGAATACGCCACGTTTTCCGCCCATCTCTTCTCCGCCACCTGCTCGTCCCGGACCACCATGCGTAAGCAATGGCATTGGCGAACCGTGTCCGGTACTTTCTTTTGCGCAATCCGCATTTAAAACTAAAATACGTCCATGCATACATGCCGCTCCGATTACAAATTCTTTCGCGATTTTATCATCACCGGTAATGATGGAACATACCAATGAACCTTTTCCCATTTTTGCTAATTCAATTGCATCGGCAATTGTTTTGTAGGGCATGATGGTACTTACCGGTCCGAATGCTTCTAAGTTATGGCAATCTTGAAATTTAAACGGGTCTTTGTTTAAGAATAAAATGGGCGACATAAAAGCACCTTTGTTTTTGTCGGCACCGGTCACATCAAATTTTTCTAGATCACCAAAAACAATTTCTTGTGTTTTGGCCAATTGCATTACTTTTTCAGCAACTTCTTTCAATTGTGTTTTTCCTGCCAACGCACCCATACGCACTCCTTCCACGTTGGGATCACCGATGGTGGTGGTTGCTAATCGTTTTCCTAAAGCAATTTGAACATCTTCTACTAATTTTTCAGGAACAATGATTCTTCTGATGGCCGTACATTTTTGTCCGGCTTTGGTTGTCATTTCTCGTTGTACCTCTTTGATAAAAATATCAAATTCAGGAGTGCCCGGTGTAGCATCAGCGCCCAATACACAGCAGTTTAATGAATCCGCTTCCATGTTAAAAGAAACGGCTTCTTGAATTAATTTGGGATGAGCCTTAAGCATCATTCCCGTGCTGGCAGAGCCGGTAAACGTTACAATGTCTTGTGATTCGATGTGGTCTAAAATGCCGTTTGCGCTTCCGCAGATAAGTTGTAAAGCGCCTTCCGGTAAAATTTTAGATGCGGCAATTTCTTTTACCACTGCTTCCGTTAAAAAGGAAGTAACCGTTGCGGGTTTTACAATTGCAGGAACACCGGCTAATAAATTGACAGCAATTTTTTCCAACATTCCCCATACCGGGAAGTTGAACGCGTTGATGTGAATGGCAACACCTTCTTTGGGAACACAAATGTGATGGCCGATGAAGGTTCCGTTTTTACTCAATTTTGCAGCATCTCCATCCAGACAAAATGTTTCATTCGGAAATTGTCTTCGCAAACTGGCGTATGTAAATAAATTCCCAATTCCACCTTCAATATCTACCCAACTGTCGGAGCGAGTGGCTCCCGTTGCCCAACTTACTTTGTAGAAAATTTCTTTTTTCGATTGTAAGTGCATGGCTAACGCTTTTAGCATTAAGCCTCTTTCTTGAAACGTTAATTTGCGTAAAGCAGGACCGCCCACCTTTCGAGCATAGTTCATCATCTCGGCAAAATCTAAGCCTTTGCTGCTTGCTGTTGTAATTTGTTCACCGGTAATTGCATTGAATAATGCTTGGCCTTCACCATCTCCTGAAATCCATTTTCCGGATGCGTAATTTTCTAATTTCATAATGCTATAAATTCTAATTAATAACGTTAAACTATTTTATCATCGCACCTTTTTTCCACTTGCGATATACTTTTTCATTTTTCTCGAGTGCTTCGTGAAAGGCACCGGCCCAGTATGTTTTCACGCTTCCTCCTTGCGGTCGGCCGGTAATTTTTTCTTGAAGAAATATTTTTTTTGTAGCCACATCAAACACAATGCAGTAGTAGGTTGCAATTTCTTCGATGCTATTGTAGCTTTCTACTAAATAAACCACACCAATTCCTTCGGTTGCAATGCCGTTAAATGATTTGATAATATCCGGAAAGGCCATGGTGTTTAGTGTGTAAGCATTTGAAAACGCTATGAGACTGTCGCTGTTATAACGCTGTCCTCTTGCTAAAACGGTATCAATATCAAAATAGATGTAATCTTTGTCAAATGCTTTTCCGATATCGTATTTTTCTCCTTCTTTCAATGGAATCATGTTCCAATCTTTAAAAAAATGTTTCACAACATAATCCGGTGTTTTATAAAAGTTGCCGTGAATACTTGGTTGGCCGATGAATTTGCAATGCGTAAAATCCAAGCCATACCATACCATTTGTTTTTGTGTAAAGATATCCTCGCTCGTGAATGTTTTTTGCGCCAGAAGATTCGAACAAAAAGAGCTGATAAAAATGAATAAAGCAAGGGTTGTTGTTTTCATCGGAAGAAGTGGAGTAGGTTTCTATTGATTGATTGTGGATAGTTTTTTTGCTTTCACCGGGTTTGCATACATGTTGATAAACAGGTTGAACAAGGATTGTTCTTCACCTTTTAATTTGCTTATTTTCTGTTTGATGTAGTGAATGAAATCGTTCTTTTCCTTTTCAGTGTAATGTGAACTGAATTCAGATGATTCATTCGCAATATCACAAGCGATGTAATTAACCGGCCAAACTTTATAATTGGCAGACAATTGTTCGTCAATACAATTAACGAGGTGTTTTATTTTATCATTTTCATTACTAATCTTTTCAATTTCTGCCAGTTCTGCATGAATGGGTTTTCCAACACTCATGTGAATACGGCCTTTGGGCTGAAGAATTCCGGTAAGGATGCTGTTTAAGTCTTCCCCAGGAGCTTTCACATATTTTGAATGTAATGAGGATAAATATAATTCTTGCACTTTTAAATCGTCACAAGGTTCATATTCGTAAGAGATGCTGAGCGGAACAATATTTAGTTGTCGGATGCTTTCCGTAAAATTTTTGCCTCCACTCATGTTTAACATTTTAATTAAACCGGTTTGGGTCATGTCATTTCCGTCCTTTGTTCTTCCGTTGCGCTGTGCAATCCATACCGAAACGTTTTTGTCGACAATAGTATGACGGATATAAGCAGATAATTTTTGAGAGATTTCATACAACTCGCGGCTGTTTCCTTCGCGCAATACGGTAAACATGCGGTTGAGTTTACCAAAATCGGTAATAAAATCACCTTGCATTAAATTGTTACCAAATGTAATTTCGCTGGTTTCAAAGCCGTGTTCTACCAATAAAATCTGAAGAATGGCAGAGTCTAATAAAATATCACGGTGGTTGGCAATGTACAAGTAGGCTTTTTTAGGATCTACATTTTCAAATCCATCGCAGGTTAGTCCGGTGGAAGAACGGGAAACAATTACACGAATGGCCTGATGCATAAATTCAAGCTGAAAGGCCATGTTGCTGGTTACTTTATCCGCTTTTGCAAAGGCCTCTTCCTGTGTCATGGTCGGCCAAAGATGATTCACCAACTTCATAAACAACGGGTCGTGCTGCAATCTTCGCATCACACCGCGTGCTTCATTGTCGTAATACGGACGAATATCTTCGAAATTGAATGTGTTGCTCATAGCTTCATTTTTCCTCCATTTAGGGGGAACTAAAAATACTAAATTTTGTGTAACAAAATGAATAAATAGCTTAAAAAATCAATGCCCTGAAACTACTATAATTACTATCTTTGTTGCACTATTAACGACTATGAATATTCTCACCCGATTCTTGCGCTGGTTATTTTACTCCTTTTTTGTAGTAATGGATGTTTTGTTGGTTTTATTGGTGTGGTTTATTATTACTGTAACCATTCAAACACCTGTTCCCAATCAACCGGAATTAATGTCGTTAAATCGTACCGAAGTTGCTCCTGATTTTATACATTAAAAAATAATTGGATCAAAAAAAGTGAAACAGGTTTGTGGGAAATATATGTGGAAGGGGATGGATTTGAGCGTGGTGTAATTGAAGGGAAGCTGAATAAAGAATTAGCAGAAAAACAGGAAATCGCGTTTGTCGATCAAATTAAAAAAATGATTCCTTCGCAAGGAATGCTGAATTACCTCAAGTTTTTTATTGCCTTTTTTAATCGGAATTTGGATGATTATATTCCAGAAGAATACAAGCTGGAAATTTATGGTGAATCACTTTCCGCTTCCGATCAGTTTGATTTTATTGCACCGAAATATTATCGAATGTTGAATTATCACGCGGCACATGATATTGGTCATGCGTTGCAAGATAAAAACATGACCGTGGGTTGTACTGCTTTTGGTGCCTGAACCACAAGATGGATATAAGTTGATGATGATTTCCTGGGCAGGAATGATTGGAACAGTTTCCGGAATGAATGAAAAAGGATTGACCGTCACCATTAATGCATCCAAATCGGAAATACCAACAGCGGCAGCCACCCCGATTTCCATTTTAGCGAGAGAAATATTGCAGTATGCAAAAAACATTGATGAAGCGTTTGCCATTGCTCAAAAACGTAAAACATTTGTATCCGAATCCATTTTGATTGGATCGCTTGCTGATAATAGAACAGCTACCATCGAAAAAACACCTTCCAAAACAGAACTGTATCGTTCGGAAAACTCTGATTACATCATTTGTGCCAATCATTATCAGGGAAAGGCTTTTGCAACAGATGCCGTGAATCTGACTAACATTGAAAAAAGTTCATCTAACTACCGCTTAAAACACTTAACACAATTAGTGAATGAAATACCGAAAATTTCAGTAAAAGATGCTGCCGCGATTTTGAGAAATCAAAAAGGAATGGATGGAAAAAATATTGGAATGGGAAATGAAAAAGCCTTGAATCAATTAATCGCCCATCACTCCGTCATTTTCAAGCCGGCTAAATTACAAGTTTGGATTTCCACTAATCCTTTTCAACTCGGACAATATGTCTGTTACGATTTAAATAAAGTATTTGCAGAAGCACCCGGTTTAAAAACAAAAAAAGAAGTGTATGAAAAGGAATTGAATGTTCCTGCAGATAGCTTTTTATATTCGAAAGAATTTGCAAAGTTTAAAGCTTGGAAGTTGATGAAAGAAGGATTTCAAGTTCGACATAAATACCATTTAAAAGATAACATAGATTCAAAAACTATTACTACTTTCATTGAGTCGAATGAAGAATATTGGGAAACGTATTTTATCTTAGGGAACTATTTTAAAGATGAAAAAAACATTTCAGAAGCATTGACGTATTATAATTTAGCATTAACAAAAGAGATTACGACTGTGCAGGATAGAGAAGCAGTTGAGAAAAGTATTGTGGAAGTTCAAGAAGTGAAAAAATGATCATAGGTATTGGAACAGACATAGCAGAAGTGCTCCGCATTAAAAAAAGCATTGAAAATAATAGCTTTAAGGAAAAGGTGTTTTCCAAAGTGGAGATTGCGTATTGTGAAACCAAAACGAATTTTGCGGAAAGTTTTGCGGCACGCTTTGCTGCGAAGGAAGCATTTTTTAAAGCATTGGGAACAGGCTGGAGAGGTGGAATGGCATTCAATGAAGTAGAAGTGGTGAACGATGAATTGGGGAAACCAACGTTGGTAATTGTTGGAACAACAGCCGAAATTATAAAAGAAAAAAATATCAAAACCATTCACGTTTCTTTGTCGCATGTTAAAGATATGGCAATGGCAACGGTAGTTTTGGAAGGGTAGTTAAACGTTTGAAAGTCCAATGTTTTAAAGTTGAGACTAGTGGTAGAAAAATAGAACAGATGTCAATTAAATAAAATAGTAAGTAAATAAATACATCCAGAACTTTGGACTTTCAAACTTTAAAATTTGAACTGATTATATGATCCCCATTATAGAAACCAAACCTTTAAAAGAACAAAAGTCGCACCAAGAGGCGCAATTGCCTGCTTTGTTGCAATATGTTTCTGAACGTTCAAAATTTTATTCCGAAGTATTTTTAAAAAATAACATTGATATTTCGAAGATTAAAACCTTGGAAGATTTACAACAGATTCCTGTTACCACCAAGGACGATATTCAAAATCGGAATGATGATTTTATTTGTGTGCCGCCAAGTAAAATCATCGACTACATCACTACTTCCGGGACATTGGGTGATCCGGTGTTGTTTCCGATGACCGACAAAGATTTAGACCGATTAGCCTATAATGAATGTATTTCATTTGAATGTGCTGATTCAACTTCGGATGATGTTTTTCAGTTAATGACCACCTTGGACAAACGCTTTATGGCCGGGTTGGCTTACTTTTTAGGAATCAGAAAATTGGGAGCCGGAGTTGTAAGAGTTGGAGGTGGAATTCCCGAATTGCAATGGGATACCATCAATCGTATTAATCCAACGGCATTTGTTACCGTTCCTTCTTTTTTATTAAAACTGATTGAATATGCCGAAGCAAACGGCATCGATTATAAAAACACTTCCATCAACAAAGCCATTTGTATTGGTGAATCGTTAAGAAATGAAGATTTTACACTCACAACGCTTGGGCAACGCATAAAAGACAAATGGGATATCAAATTGTATTCAACGTATGCGAGTACCGAAATGAGTGCTGCGTTTACGGAATGTTCAGCCGGAAAAGGCGGTCACCATCACCCCGAATTGGTGATTGTGGAATTTTTAGATGAAGACAATAAGCCAGTGGCAGAAGGTGAACCGGGTGAAGTAACTATTACTACGTTGGGTGTTGAAGGAATGCCATTGTTGCGTTTTAAAACGGGCGATTTATGTTCGCATTATTCAGAACCTTGTTCGTGTGGTAGAACAACCATTCGTTTGGGACCAATTGTGGGCAGAAGAAAACAAATGATTAAATACAAAGGAACTACATTATATCCACCAGCTTTGTATGATATTTTAAACAATATTGATGGTGTAATAAATTATGTTGTAGAAGTATTCACGAATGAAATTGGTACAGATGAAATTTTGATCCGTATCGGTTGTGATGTTGTTCCTGAAAATTTCGAAAAAGATATTAAAGACCACTTTCGAGCAAAATTACGTGTCGCTCCACAAGTGAAATTTGAGGATGTGGACGTGATCAATAAACTCCAATTTCCTGAATTAAGCAGAAAACCAGTTGTGTTTTTTGATAAGCGATAAAGGCTTTTCCATTAGCACTTCTATCAAAATTTTATTACATTTGCTCTGTATCAATAGGAAACTAAACTTTAAAAATAAAACACATGAAAAAATTAAAATTAATTGCAATTATTGGCTTTTTGGCCACTGCAGGAGCTGCAAGTGCTCAAAAAATTACCGAAGGAGACAAAGACCTTGCTTTTTTAAAAGGTGAAACGAAGTTCAACATCGAGTATGAGTATACTGATATGATGGTTGGTAAAAAAACTGAAAAAGAGTATTTAGACGAAAAAATTAAAAAAGGAAACGAAAAACAGCCAGGAAAGGGTGATCGTTGGGCTGAACAATGGAAAAATAATCGTGCATCCATGTATGAGCCAATGTTTGAAGAGTTAATCAATAAGCAATTGTTCAAAGGAAAAACCAATGCAACTGCTGCTAAAAATCAAAAAGATGCTAAATACACGATTCATGTGAAAGTACTTGTTACGGAGCCAGGTTTTAACTCTGTAGTACTGAAAGTGAATCCATATTGCAAATTTGAAATTTCTTGGGTAGAAACAGCAACAGGTAAAGTAATGGCAAAAGGTGAAACTACTGCTCAAGGTGTAAATATGGGTGGTAGCGATTGGGATTTCGATCCATCTAATTCTATTAAAGAATGCTATGCTAAAGCTGGTAAAACTGTTGGTGGCACTATGGCAAAAAAGATGAAGAAATAAGTGTTTACCCGAATTGCATTTAAATCCTGTTCCATGTATTTGGGGCGGGATTTTTTTTTATCTTGTAGTCTTAAACAATAAATTCTATTCAGTTATGAAAGCTCAACTGCTCTTTCCAATTATCGGATTGTTATTAATTGCAGAAACTGCTGTTTCTCAAAAAGGCCCTTATTCTATTAATCATTCATCTGAATTTGAAAGTCAAGATGGTTTACCTCTTTCACAAACGAATCCACTTGCAAATGGGGATATTTTGTTAACATATTCTAAGGGCGATAACTTGGAAAAGGTTGGATTTCAAGTTTTTTCAGGATTAACACTTTCGAATTCTAATTCACCAAAGCTAAAGGCTTTGTTTGATAATAAAAAGTCGTATTTCGAGCGAGTTGCGCTGACTACCAAAAAATCATTTGTAATTGTACGTGAAGTATTTAAAGATACGAAAACTGAAGGGTTGTCTGCTGTTGAATTTTCTTCTGCTTCTCTGGATGTAACCGGTGAACCTGTAAAACTTTTTCAAAGTTCCAGAGGAATTATTGGTGGCGGTTGGGGATACGGTATCACGAATTCCAATGATAAAACAAAATTGTTTTTTAAATATACGTTGCACAACCGCGAGCGAAAAAATGAATTGAATAAAGAGGAATATGGCTTTTACATGTATGATGAAAGTTTGAAACTGATTTGGGGTGGAGAGTATGAAATGCCTTATACGGAAGCACAAATGAGTACGGTCGATTATCAAGTATCGAATGACGGGAAGCTGTATTTTTTAATCAATGTGCGTGGTGCAGAAGGAAAAGAAGGGCATTTTGAAATTTTAGTGTATTCCAAAGACAAAAAGGATCCGAAAGTGATTGAATTAAAATTGGATGATTATATCTTGCGTGATACTTACATGTACGAAGACAAAGCGAACAATATTGTGGTGGCAGGGTTTTATTCTAAAATGGGAAACCCTTCCATTGATGGTGCATACATGGTGAAGTTGGATGTTGCGAATGGTAAGTTTTCTAAGTTGGGTGGCGGGTATTATGAAATTCCTTCTGATATTATTAAATCATTTATGACCGACAGACAAAAAGAAAAGTTGGAGAAAAAAGAGAAGAAAAACGAAGGGAATGATAAAAAAGATTTGGGCATTAATAACTTAGAAATTAAAAATATTCATTTTCTGGAAAATGGCTCAACGGTGATTGTTTCTGAAATTTATTATGTGGTAACTACAACACATTATAACGGTAAAACAACTACAACAACCTATGATACTTATGCGAATGATATTTTTGTATTTAGCATTGACCCTGCAGGTAATTTGGGTTGGATTAAAAAAATTCCGAAACGCCAGCATGAAGGCAGTGCATCCGGAACTGGAATCTCCTTTTCTTCAGCAGTAAAAGGGAACCATGTACATTTGTTTTATTTAGATCATATAGAGAATTTTACTTTGAAAGAAAACGAAGCACCCAAAGTGCATCAGAGTAGAAGAGGCGGATTCGTTGCCGGAATTGATATTAATGAAAAAGGGGAAGTGAAAAAATACAATTTGGGTGAAGCAGAGCAATATGAAACGAATTTGTATTGCCGCAATTTTATTGATGGTAAAAAAAATAACTTAATTGCAGTTGAGCGTAAAAAGAAAAAGAACATGCTTTTCTCAATTGAAATTAAATAACTTTTAATAGTTTAATATACGTTTAAATGAAGAAATTCTTTGTTGTTAAGATTGTATTTGCGTTCATCTTACTTTTTACAGGCAGTGTTTACGGTCAGTATGATTCGAATTATATGCCGCTAACGTCTTCAGGTTTATTGCCTGAAGAGTTTTTGAAAACGGCTCGTTCTATATCCGAAGAGGATATTAAAACGATTGGATATGGAACCGACCGTATGGCGAAGCAACAGTTTACCATTTCCAGCAACTACTTTTTGAGAGATTTGTTGTTAAGTGGTGATGTGTTGATTAATGATCCGCTAGGGAATTATGTGAATAAAGTTGCTGATGAGTTATTGAAAAATGATCCTGAACTCAGAAAACAGATTCATATTTATGTTACAAAGTCACCGGATGTGAATGCACATGCTTTCGACAAAGGGTTTATATTTATTAACGTTGGCTTGCTTGCACAATTGGAGAATGAGGCTCAATTGGCGTATGTACTTGCTCATGAAATTACGCATGTTGTAAAAAAACATTCTGTAAATCAATACATCGAAAATATAAAGCTGGACAAAGGAACAAGTTCTTATGAAACCGGCTCTTATGAAGCACGAAATATTGCTAAATATCGCTTTTCTCAAGACAATGAAACGGAGGCAGATGCGGAAGGGTTGGCAAGGATAAAGGAATCTCGTTACAGCGTGAAAGCATTAAATGGTGCGTTTGATGTATTGCAATATTCGTATTTGCCTTTTGAATTAGTTGATTTTAAAAAATCTTTTTTCGAAGATCAATATCTTATTTTACCGGATACTTTTTTTCTCAAGAAAACGGCTGAGATAAAATCAAATGATGATTACGATGATACCAAAAGTACACATCCAAATATTCGTAAGAGAAGAGGGGCTGTTGAGCCGGAATTAGCTGTTTTGGATGAAGCGAGTCGTAAGAAATACATTGTTTCAGAAGAAGAATTTAAGAAAGTCAGAGAAATTGCACGATTTGAATCCTGCCGTTTGTATTTGGTCGACAGAGATTATATCAATGCAATTTACGCATCGTATATCTTATTGGAAAAATATCCTGAAAATGTGTATCTGAAAAAGGTGGTAGCTAAAGCGCTTTACAATATCACAATTGCAGAGTCGTATAGCAACCGAAACAAATCAAAATACACATATAGTATTGCAAATAATGCCCGTTTAAGTTCTAAGTCGTATTCTATTCCTGATTATGAGAAAATTGAAGGGCCATCTCAACGTGTTTACTATCTATTGGATCAGCTGGATGCTAAAGAATTGAATACGTTGGCACTTTCTTATACCTATAAAGCGTACAAAAAAAATCCACAAGATCTTGTTTTGTCTGCGTTGACAGATAGTTTGTTTTCAGAATTGGTTAATTCGAATCAGTTGTATTTAAATGATTTTTCGAAAACAAGTAAGGCTCAACTACTGGCGTTGGATACCGTAAAAACTCCTGTTGAAACTGTTGATACAACTGCAGAAGAGAGTAAGTATTCAAAAATTAAAAAGCAACAGCAAAAGGTAGAAATTACAACCGATGAAAATTTTACAAAATATGCATTTGTTGGATTGTTAGAAGACGCTGAGTTTGTAAAACGTTTTACAAGAGCTTCGAAAGGCTTGACGCGAAAAGCGGAAGAGAAAAAAGATAATTTGACGTATAAAGAACGAAAAAAGCTGGAAGATCAAATTGCGAAAGAAAATAAAAACAAATACACCTTGTTAGGTATTGAAAAAGTATTGTTTTTAGAACCTTTTTACATGAAAGTGAAAACAGTGAATCGTGAAGAAATGATTAACTATTTTGAGTCGGAAGAAAAACAAGTGAAACTAGCTGAAATTCAAAAGAAGTGTGCGGATCGTTTGAAACTTAATTATGAAATGATAAGTACTAAAAATATGACGACCGCTGATATGGACCGTTATAATTTGAACAGCATCATGAATGATTGGCTCACCGAACGATTTAATCATGGCGATAATTCAGATGAAATGATTGTTGGTTCGGATGAAATAAAAACATTGATTGAAAAGTATGGGACTAAATATTTGGCGTGGACTGGAATCTACAATGAAAAAGGTAAAAAATCTCACAATACTTACTTTTTCATTTTATTCAATTTGGAAAATGGAGAAGTTATGAAGTATGAAACGCGTTATACGAAATCAAAAGACAATACAGATTTGGTTACATCCTTCGTTTATAATTCATTAATGCATGTTGCTAAAAAGCCGAAATAAATGAAATTAATATATAGTTTGCTATTTGTAGTATCAGCATTTGTCTCAAATGCACAAATTGCCGGTTATTTTGGTAAGCGTTGTGTTATCGGATACAGCAATTATTTTATGATTGCTCCCAAAGGTCCTGGTCCGTTAAATGCAAATCCATCTGATGAAGCGTCACCGACTTTAAATAATGTTCATTGTCTGAATCTGGAGTATGTGTACAAGGAACGAAAGATGGTATGTGTTTCTGCTCAATATCTGCTCACCGGAGTTGCCTATTCAAATGGCACGACCAATGGTACTTTTTTCGGAGAAATGTTTGGTAATGAGGATCAATATCCTTATCCGGGAGGGTATAAGTATGCCGGAAATTTCTCTAAGCCGGCATTGTTAAGATCAATCAATTTAAGTTTGGGTATTAAAACATTTAAGAAAGGGTTTATTCCCCCGGTTGGTAGATATAGAAAATTGGAAGTTCTTATGTTTTTTGAAAAGTTAAAATACGATTACAAGAATTTTGCTCACCCTGACCCCAATGATTATGACTTAACTGTGAAAGGAAGTTTGGGTGAAGGAGAATATACGTATAAAAATATTGCTTTTGCATGTACCTTCGGTTATCAAAGAATATTGAATGATAAAATTTCATTAGACTATGGAATTCGATTTGCGTATACACCGGCCTTAAATATTATTACCCTTGCTGCTGGTGATGAATATACAACGAATGTGACAGCTTATTTCAGACGAGAGTCGAATCTACGCATCGCCAGAGAACAGCTTATTAATGTTCATTTAGGAATTGGTTTTCTAGCATTTTAAAAAAGGATGAGAAAATTAACGCTATGTCTGTTTTTCTTGTTCGTTTTTTTTGGTGTATCCGGACAAACACCCGGTTATATGGGTAAGCGCTTTACCGTTGGATATTCAAACCTTCTATCCCCTAATTTTTTAAATTTTGCTTTTGATTACAAACTGAATCGTGCTGTATTAACACATTCGTTAAATGTAAATTATGTGATTAGTAAGCAACGCGAAATGTGCATTTCAGTTAGGTATTCGAACAGGAAAATTCGTACAAGCAGTTTCGATCCTGCCGGTGGATATAATGAGCTACCAGATTTTGAAAAACTTTCTACAATTGAATATTCCTTAGGTTTTAGACGATTTAACAAAGCAAAATTTGCCCCGTTGGGTGCTTATTCTAAATGGGATGGGCAGTTTATGATGTGCAAGATGAAATACAAAGACTATCTCGAATATGTGAGTACAGGATATGCAAGTAGTACATTGGTTTCTCAGCCTGGTGGAAGTTTTAATTTGAAAGGATTTGGATTTTCGTATTCCAGAGGTCGACAACGTGTTTTTGAACATAAGTATGTGGTCGATTTTGGAATCAGAGGTACATTAATGGTGATCTATTCTTCCGATCCACTCGACAATCATGAAAGTAATTTGTCGTCAGACGTTTCAGGTAGTTTAAATTTAAACCCGATTTTTAATGCATTTATCGGAATTGGCTTTTTAGCATTTTAATACGGATGAAGAAATTAAGTATTGTTTTTTTTCTTTTTATTTTTACCTGTTCCTTCGCCCAAGTTCCCGGATATATAGGAAAACGCGGAATCGTTTCTTATTCTGTTAAGTTTTTTCCAGCATTTTCAGGACCAACTGCACGAGCTACAAATAATGGGGAGTTTGAACCAGTAGGAATAAGTTCTTCTCATGGTTTAAATCTTGAATACGTCCATCATCGAAGAAAAGCGATTTGTTTGATGATTCAGTATGCAAGAACTGGAGTTGATTACACAGATGTTTTATATGTAAGGTATGATGGTGATAAAAAGAAACCTGCGGTATTAACTTCAATGGGGTTTGGGGTTGGAATAAAGTTATTCAAAAGAGCAAATTTTGCACCGTATGGTCCTTATGTAAAATGGGAAGCAATGATGTTTTCAAATACCGTTGCTTATGATCCCAATCATTGGAGTATACAGGATTCCAATTCGCCTACAGGTAGAACAACCGTAACTCAAGGCTCAGGAAAAATTTCGTTTGAGAAATTTGGAGTAGGATTTTCCTTTGGGAGACAACGAATTGTTGCGGATAAAATCGTAATTGACCGTGGAATTAAATTTATGCTCGCTCCTTCTGAAGGTTTTGGGAATACACAATCCATGTACTCCACAAAATCAATGTTTGAAACACATGGTGGATTGCGACTTATGAATCATCAGATTATTAACTTCCATATAGGAATCGGATTCCTTGCCTTTTAATCCGCTACTTTGTATCGGATTACTTTCCACAATAAATTTCTTTTTAAGATGGCAATGGATGTGATGAGACCTGAGAACATTGCCGCACCAACTCCAACACAAACAATGTCTTGCCCTGTTAAATAAAGATTTTTGTAATTTGTTCGTGGTCGTAATTGCATAAGATTGAACCGGGCAGGAGTATGTTCTAATCCATAAATTTCTCCCTGATCATAATTGGTAAAATGTTTGGTGGATAGTGGAGTAGACAGTTCACAAAGTTCAATGTTATCTTTGATATGTGGTAATGTTTGTAGTAGCTTGTCCAATAGAACTTTTTTTATTTCTTCCTTTCTTTTTTCGTAATCCTCACCACGCTTTTGCCATTTTCCATTTTCCCATTCTTGCATCCATTCAAACGGGAAGGATCCCAATACTTGTATCGTGGATGTTCCCGGGTGATTCTTTTGCCAATCGGGGTCTTTTGCGGAAGGGAATGAAATGTAGGAAATTGGCGAACTACTGTTTTTAGTTTTTAAATGATGTTCCTGCAGTTGGTCAATTTTATAATTGTCGAACAGCCAGATGTTGTATTTGGGTAATTTCAATTCTTCATCACTCGCATTTAAACCAACATAGATGCAGACATGCGAAACGGAAGGCTTGATTTTATTTAGTGCGATGCTGTTTTCGTCTTTTTGAATGTTTTTCGAAATGAGTTTGTTAAACGTATTGTGTGCACCTGCATTGCTGACAATGGTTGAGGCATACAATTGATCGCCATTCATCATTTCAACGCCAATTGCTTTGTTTTTTTCGATGATGATTTTTTTTACATCTGCTTTTATGGCAACAATACCGTTGTTTGCTTCAATAACATCAATTAAGCTTTTGTGAATGCTGGAAGCGCCACCAATGGGATAGTTTCCACCTTCAATAAAATGTTCGACAATCATACCATGGATAGCAAAGCTGCTTTCTTTTGGTGATAATCCATAGTTGCCACATTGTGCGCATAATACAGCAATCAGTTTTTCGTTGGAGGTGATGCTTCGCAAGATTTCATAAGTTGTTTTTTGCGAGTATTTATAAAACTTTCTCCGCATAAAATATCCCACTGTTTTGCTCAGCCACAATGGCATCGTTCGCTCCGAAAAAAAAGGGGTGTAATTCGCTCCGATTTCTTGCACTAAGTCATAATAGGTACGAATCGCTTTTTCATCATCTGGAAAATATTCAATCATTTGATTGATTTGATTTTCTCTTCCTTTTCTAAAATTGTAGGTTGTACCTTCTATTATGGTTTGATCATAAATATCTCCCATGTCCGCCCATTTTAATTTTCCATCAGAGATGTAATCAAATGTTTTGCGCATGAGATTATTTTTCAGATTTACTTGTCCAACATAATGAACACCAACATCCCATTCAAATTTTTTACGTTTGAAAGTATGTGTAAATCCGCCAGGGACATAATGCTTTTCAAGCACCAATACCTTTTTTCCGGCTTTTGCGAGAAATACTGCAGTGGTTAACCCTCCAACTCCAGATCCAATAATAATGGCATCGTAAGTAGATTTTGTTAAATCGGAGGAGTATAGATTTTTCATGTTTGCTTATCGCAGAACTAAGATAGTCGTATTTATGGCTAAACGGACAAAAAGAATCCTTTCAAGCAGATTTTTTATGAACTCATAACGTAGGCCTGATTTAATGAAAAATGTATTTGTGGTTAAATTTTGTAAACGTCCAAGAGGAAATAACTATTTCGTTTGAGGAATAGTCTTAAACTTCACTTTGTACTCTTTGCAAATTTCTTTTGCAACATCTCTGCCTGTTTTTATTGCGATTGGTAATCCACCTCCGGGTTGATTCCAATGGCTGGAATAGTAAAAGTTTTTTAATCCTGGAAATTTAAATCCAACAGGAGATTTGGCTAATAAATTTTTGCCGGGCAACCAGCCTTGTGTACTGCCTTTCCAATTTCCTGTGTAGCGTTGGAATGTAGCCGGGGTAGCAACATCAATCACTTCAATATTGTTTTTTATTCCGCCTAAGGTTTGATCTAAAAGGTCGATAATTTTTTCTGTAAATTCTTCTTTTGCTTGACGGTATTTTGGACGATCATTTTTTCGAGCATCAATCCAAAATTCTCGGTTAGTTGTATAATAACTTACCGTTACCGATGTTTTCCCTTTTGGAGCAAGTGTGTTGTCGTAGTTATAAATATGTACTTCAAATCGCGGATATTCCGAACCATCCGGAGACATAAGTGGTTTGTCCAATGGAACGCGAAAAAAATGCGGCCATTCACTCAAATCCTTGTTTATCCCAAAGGAGAATTGCATGACGGAATAAAACACTTCAAACTTTTTTAAATCACGTACATCCAACATGTGTTGGTCTACAAACTTTCCATCTAATGCCTCAAATGCTGTAAAGTTCCAATCTGCAGCAGAAAGGGTAATGTCTGAAAAGTGTTTCACATCGTTTCTCACCAACAATCCTTTTGCAACACCATCTTCTGTAATGATTTTTTTAACCGGTGTTTTATAATGCATGGTGCCGCCTAATTTAATATAGGTTTGCTCAATTTTTTTTGCAAATTCCATTGAGCCACCAATCGGATAGCCAGCACTTTTTTTATCGAATACAGATAATGGCATTGTTAATACCATCATGTTTACTTCTTCACCATCATACAGCAATTCAAAGCTTTCGCGCAGGAATGGATTCTTAAATTTTTTAGCGTACGTATAATTGGTGTAATTTTTAATTTTTAAAAACCAGTATAAAAATTCCAGATACTTCGTCATTTTTATACTTCGAACAATGGCCGGAAAGAACGGCAAATCATCCATGATGGGAGGTAGGTCAAACTTTTGCATGATGCGCATCGGTTTGATGAATTTTTTTATTTCCTCGGTATCTTCCGGAGCCAAATCAATCATGTAGTTTTCTAAAACCGTCAGATTGGTATATAGCTTAAAGTTTTTTTTCCCGTATTTATTGGCGTGATCTTTTGTTCCCACTTCCACACGAATATCATGGTTATGAAATTCGATTTTTTTCATGTCCAGTATCTCCGACCAAATTTTATAAAAGGAAGAACCAGTATCCGAACCCAATATCCAATGTGCACAACTATCAAAGGTGTATTCCCCTTTTTTCCAGCTGGTGCAGAGCCCACCCGGGATAGAGTGTTTTTCGAAGATATGCGTTTCAAAGCCGTTCATCTGCAAGTAAATGCCTGCAGTTAAACCCGAAACGCCTCCTCCGATGATATTGATTTTCATGGTAGTTTTATAATGCCTAAATATAAAAACAAAAAAGGAGATGTGTATTTATCATCTCCTTTTTTTATACTAAGTTGTTTGGTAATTAATTCCCTTTTGCAGCTTCTTCAGCAGCAGAGGCTTTTTGCATTCTGATAATTTTTGCAAGTGTGCTAACCGCACGCTCATGCTTTTTTACGAATGGATTTTCCATATCCCAAACATATCCTGCTAATACCGAACAAATTTGTTTTTTGATTCCCGGATCCGGTTCTTTGGTGAAGAAGATCTGGTGTAAATCACCATTGTACCAACTTTTTACATAGGTTCTGAATGTATCAATTCCCTGCATCATATGGTCAACATATTCCGTTTGGAAGTCTACCTTTTCTCCTTTTAATTTTCTGGAAACGACTTTTGCAGCTGTAGAACCTGATTCCATCGCAAACGTTACTCCTGAAGAAAACACTGGATCCAAAAACTCGGTTGCATTTCCTGCAGTTACATATCCTTTATCATAAAATTTGGTGGAAGTAATGGCATATCCATCAATCGTTCTTGGTGATAAAACCATTTCCTGACCGCTAAAACGCTCTTTCAAAATTGGGTTTGCATTCACCAGGGCTCTCATTCTTTCTGATGCATCTTCCGGATAATCTTTGAAAAATTCCGGATTCGCAACATATCCAACAGAGGTTTCTCCTGTTGAAAAAGGAATTATCCATATCCAAACTTCTTGTTCATGGATAACAACGGTGATTCTATTTCCTTCAGCACCTTCATGACGCTTCGGATCTTTAAAATGCGTGAAGTGTGTTTTGCGTGGGTCGAAACTGGATTGCTTGTTTAGTCCTAACAAATTTGGAATAACACGACCATAACCACTACAGTCGATGATATAACGCGCTTCTATTTTCTTTTCATTTCCATTGGCATCAACTACCGTTGTTACCGATGATTCATCTTCGTTAAACTGAATTGCTGTAACTCCCATCTCAAATTCAACGGGAATTCCCTTTTTTGCAACGCCTTCCGCTAAAACTTTATCAAATTTAGCACGTTGTACTTGCCATGTCCAAGTCCATCCTTTGCTGAATTGGTCTGCGAAATTAAAATCGCATACTTTGTCACCCAATAAAAATTTTGCTCCGAATTTCTCTTGAAAGCCTGCTTTCTTTACATCTTCCAATAATCCGGTTTCATCCAAGTGATCCATTACACGTGGCAATAAGCTTTCGCCAATCACAAAGCGTGGAAATTTTACTTTTTCTACTACACGAACGCTTAATCCGTTTTTGTGGACAATAGAAGCTGCTATACATCCCGCAGGACCAGCTCCAATAACCAATACATCTGTTTTTTCAGTATTCATATGCATCATTTTTGAACTAAAACAATTGATGTTTTAAATTGTTCATTTTCGTTGAAATTCTGCAACAAATGTAGCCAATATTTGAAGAAATAGGAGGGATTAAAACATGAATTTTATCAGGATGACCACTGTCTTAATTTTTGCTAAATTTGCCACCCATGACGTCCGTTGCACCCATAATTAAAATTGAATCCCTTAGCAAAACCTTTCAGGGGGCTGATCGCCCTGCTGTGAATGGTATTTCATTGGCCATCCATGAAGGGGAAGTGTTTGGTCTGTTAGGACCCAATGGGGCTGGAAAAACAACTACCATTTCGATTCTTTGTGGTTTATTTCCTCCAACGAATGGCAATATACTTATTGATGGAAAAGCGATCCGTAAAGATATGGATGACATCAAACAAATTATTGGTGTCGTTCCTCAGGATATTGCCCTTTATCCAATGCTTACTGCCCGCGAAAACTTGAGTTTTTATGGGCATATGTATGGGTTAAGCGGGAAGTCCCTAAAAGATAAAATTGAAAACTGGCTGGACCATTTTAGCTTAACCGATGCTGCAAACAAACGATTGTCTACCTATTCCGGTGGTATGAAACGAAGGGTGAATTTGATTGCCGGTATTTTGCACGACCCTAAAATTTTGTTTTTGGATGAACCTACCGTTGGGGTGGATGTGCAATCCAGAAATGTGATTGTCAATCATTTAAAAGGATTGAATACGTCTGGGATGACGATCATTTATACTTCTCATCACATGGAAGAGGCAGAACATTTTTGTTCACGTGTTGCGATTATCGATTATGGAAAAATTATAATAGAAGGAAGTCCGAAAGAATTGATTGCAGCAAATACAGGATGCCGGAATTTGGAAGATGTGTTTTTGCAGTTGACGAAACGGACGTTGGGTGATTAAAGACTTCTCGACTCCGCTCGAACTGACATACTCTTCAGTTCGAGCTTAGTCGAGAACAAGGGAACTAGAAGAATGATTAAATTATTAGCTGCCATAAAAAAAGAAGCATTGATTCTATTGCGAGATAGAGTGGGGCTTGCTGTGCTTTTTATTATGCCGATGATTCTCATTTTTGTGATGACACTCATTCAGGATTCTGCTTTTAAAAGTTTGAATGAAAGGGGTATCCCAATTCTTTTTGTGGATGAAGACAAAGACACATTAGGTGTTTCAATCGAACAAGGATTGCGTAATTCGGGGATGTGCACATTTAATAATACCATTGATGGAGTACCGGCCACTGCCGAACAATTAGAGAAAGCGGTTTCTGATGGGAAATTTTTAGTGGGCATTGTTGTTCCAAAAGGTGCAACACAAGCCATTCGAAACAACGTTAAAACGTTGGTACAACAAACACTCGGAACATCCGATACTTCAACGCCTATTTCCGATTCGATAGAAATTAAAATTTATATTGATCCCATTACTAAGAAATCATTTTTAACAGCTGTCACCAGTAGCTTGCGTGAATTTATTTCGGAGATCAAAACAAAAATTATGTTCCAAACTTTTTCGGAGCAGATTTCTGAACTGATTCCCGATAAAAACAATGCGCCTAAAAATGCATTTTCGCAATCGCAAATTATCAAGTATAAAGAAGTATATGCATCCAAACAGATTGGCGAAATTGTTCCCAATGCCGTTCAGCACAACGTTCCGGCCTGGGCCATTTTTGCAATGTTTTTTATTGTACTTCCATTGGCGGGAAGCATGGTGAAAGAAAAAAATGATGGAAGTGTGCTGCGTTTACAAACGGTTCCTACTTCCTATCTCATCTTCTTAGGTGGAAAAATTTCTGTTTATATTTTAGTGTGTTTGATTCAGTTTGTATTGATGCTTTCTGTTGGATTGGTGTTTTTACCGATGTTAGGTTTGCCAACATTAATCATAGGGAATAGCACTGCCGCCATTGTATTCCTTTCACTTTCCACTGCATTGGCCGCAACAGGATTTGGTGTGATGATGGGAACCATTGCTAAAACAGAACAACAAGGAGCAATTATGGGTTCATTAACAATTCTATTGCTTTCAGCAATTGGCGGAGTTTGGGTGCCAACATATGTGATGCCGGAGTTGATGCGCAACATCAGCGTGGTGTCGCCACTCAACTGGGCACTCAATGGATTCTATGAATTGTTTTTAAGAGGAGGAGGCTTAGCAGATATTGCTGTCGGTTCAGTCAAACTAATCGTATTCTTTGTATTTACAATGGGTGTTTCCTTAATTGTAAATAGATTTAAAAGGAAAGTTTAGAGAACTTTAAGTAGAAAAATCATTGTACTCAATTAAGAACCATCTTTCGCAGATACATTTGAACATGTATTGAATACAAATACCATTTTCAATTCCTTTCCAGCAAAACATTCTTTCATCGGAATTTCTCAATTTCATTTGAAAATTATCATAAATCTGAGATGTATAAGTATCATTGCTATAGAGTGGCGTATACTTCCAGTCAGAGATTTGTAATTTTTCAGTTAGATATTCATCTCCGTTTACTAAAGTTGTAGAAGTCAAAGGGAACTTAATTCTTGAAAGTTGAAAGGTGCTATCGGAAATGAATTTTTCAAAAAATGAATCAAATTGCTCTGCAGTTGCAGAAGGCTGCATCCACTCAATATTGGCTTTTTTTTTATTAAGATCATTTGCTACTCCCTCTGCAAAAGATTTCATATAACCTATCCAATATCCTATAGTCAATAATACTATACCTAATAGAATGGCAAGGAGCGCCTTTTTCATTTTTTTGTCAAATATATTAATAAGCATAATCAGAAAGATATTCAAAATCCTTCATCAATTTTCCATCCTTACAAATACTTGCTCGTTCAATAATTCCATCCGTATCTTCACCAATAATGCTCGGAAGCACACGTTCCATCAAATCTTTTCCAAAATCATCGCTGGCATCGCGTGGCAATTCACATGGTAAATTGTCAACTGCCATAATGCATACTGTATCTTTATTAAATGGCAAATCTTCTTTGTCTTCACGAATATTATACCCGTAAAAAGGTTTATCAATCGAGGAGGCACGAATAGTGGTTGGGATAGAGCCCGGAACATCACAGGTGATATCCGCAATTACGCTGATGTGGAAATCAGGTGCTTTCATGTCGGATAATTCAAACATACGGGGAGCACGAGGATCCCAGTAATGTGCAGAAATATAAATATCCGTCACCTTTGCATATTTCGCGAATGTGGATTCAAAATGTTCAGGGTGGCCGAAAAAGTCTTGTAAATCAAAGTTGTGATCGCCTTTGCGTTCCACATAATCGCGTGGATTCAATTGGCAGTAAACCGGTTCCCGAAATGATCCCATCATAAATTCTTCCGGAGTTACTTTTCGGATACGCAATGCACTTAATGTTTCAATTGCTCCGTTGGCTACACGTCCACCGCCCGTTAACGCAATTTTAATGTTGGGCAATTTAACACGTTTTAATTCTTCTTCCATTTCTGCTCTATCTCTGCATATATTGGCAGGACGTAATTGAAAGAGGTCGTATTTTTTTCCGTATCCTAAAATACCATTGTAAGCACCCACAATGCCGGCATAACGCCCAAATCCAATAATACGGTTGTGGTTTTTATCGGTCAGCGTTTCATAATCAATCATCTGAATTTTCTTCTCAATCAAGGTATGCATCAACTTTTGATTGTGTGCTTGTTTTTTGATGGTATGTGAAAAGAAAAAATATTTTTTATTCGCCAATAAGCGGTCTTTTGGTACTTCTTTTACACCCATCAAAATTTCACAGTCGCTTAAATCTTCTTGCAATGGAACACCAAAAGCCGTGTATTCAGCATCTTCATAACAACGAATTTTGCTAGGTTGTACAACAATTTCTAGGTGTGGATATTTACGTATTAATTCAGCACAGATCAATGGAGTTAATGGAACTCGCTTATCCGGTGGACTTTTTTCTTCGCGCAAAACGCCAATCTTTAATTTATTCATCTTGTTTTTTATTGGGATACAAAGATAGTTTTTATCAGGAAATGAGCGTCATTCGCTTGTGTTCAATTTTTAATCTATCGGAAATTGGATTGTGAATTTGGTGCCACCCTTTCTGTCTAATGTTACTTTTCCTTCAATTTGGTTGGTTAACAGGTCAACCAATTGCAAGCCCAGTGTGGTGGTGTTTTGGAAATCAATTTCTTTCGGAATACCTATTCCATTATCGGCTACTTCAATCACATACAATGCGCTATGTTTTGTTTTTTTATGCAAACCAAAACGTAAGTAAATGTCTCCTTTGCGATTGTTTGGAAATGCATATTTATAGCTATTGGAGATTAGCTCATTTAAAATCAGACTGCAAGGAATAGCGGTGTCAATTTTGAAAAAATGAGGTTGCATATCCGCATTCATGTGAAATTTTACTTTATTGGGATGTAGGCTATAGCTATTATTCATCTGGTGAATAAAAGAATGCACATATTCTGTAAAATCGATTTGCGATAAGTTTTTGGATTGGTATAATTTCTCGTGTACCAATGCCATGGCCCGAATCCGGTTCTGACTTTCCATGAAGGTCTCCAATAAATCAGGTTGAGTTATTTTTTCTGATTGTAAATTGAGTAAGCTGGAAATAACTTGTAAGTTGTTTTTTACACGGTGGTGAATTTCTTTCAGTAACACTTCTTTTTCATGAAGTGAAATGGTGGAGGCTTCCAGCTCTTCACCCAGCATGTTGATGCCTAAAGCGAGTGCGTCAAAATGACTTTTTTTGTTGGAAAGGCGGGCTTTTTTATCGTATTTTAAATTCGCAAAGGAGATGACAACTTTTAAAATCTCATCAATACGTTTCGAATTCTCTTCTTCTTGCTTTTTGTTGGATTTAAGTGTGTTTTCTAATTTTTTTAATCCTTTTAATACTTCTGTTTTTTTGTTTGCTTTTGCTTTTATCTTTTCACCTGTTAAAGCACACACTCGCTTATATATTTCGTCCAAATCTTTAGGCATACTATTCTTTTGAAAATTGTTTTAGCCAAAGTACAGCTTTTTCTTCATTTGTAAAAAGTCGGACAGGAACAGTGGATTTGTTCAAGCCAAGAAAAAAGTTACCGATGATTCTACTTGCAGGCGATTTGATGAGCAATCCGATAGCAGTGATGCCCGGTGTTCTGTTTTGCATCGAAAAATGATCGCGTGCTTCTTTGCTGATTGATTTTATCTCTTTCAAATTCACTAACATTGGATAAATCGTATCCTTAGAAATGTTTTTAACAGCGGCACTGTTTTCGAGGGCGTCTTTTAGCTCAATCACGGCATTGGGTTTTACAACTGTATAGCAAATGTTGTTGTCGTTAATCCAGGTTGTAAATGCTCTTAATTCTGCTTTGTTAATCATTCAACTAAAATTTAAATCGCACTTGTGCTCTTACTTCCGACTTTGTATTTCCTTGTATTTCGGTAAGTGAACCTTCGCTAATCACATCTTTGTTGTCGTAAAACGTTTGAGAATAACGCAACCATAATTCGATTCTTCTGGTTAAGTTGTAGTCGAGTAGAATGTAAAATCGGGAGCCTCGGTCGTAATAGGCAGGAATGGAATAAGATCCCGGGACATCATTCTCATACGCATAAATGCGCGCATCGTAACTGTCGGTTTGGAAAATAGCATAACGAAGTGTTACCGAGAGTGGTTTACCTAATTTACTGTACACCACATCTTGATACACCAAATATCCTTTTTGTGTTTTGTTATTATCCAATTTATAATCGATTAACTCTACTCTGTTTTTGAGTTTGATTGATGGAGTAATTGAATAAGAAATGTTGAAGCGATAATTACTTTGTTTTACGGGCACCAAGTAATTAATTAAATCAACACCTGTTGCATTTTTTTGTTTGTCGCGTGTTCTTAAGCGTACATACATATCCACTTTCTTGGAGGGTGTATAATTGAATTGTGCCATGTAATCATTGCCGTATGAAGGAGCATTGACCTGATATCTTAACCAAGGAAATTCAAAACGATCGTAATAGGCAGTAACCGTTGTTTTGTTGGTAGGTTTGGCTACCATCCCGATATACAATCCTTTTTCGTTTGCAGGTCTGGTGCTCTCTCCAAATCCATTGCTCATCAAATTTTGAAAATTACGTTCGTAATAACGGTGTAAGAGTGTTAAAGATAAGCGAGGATCTAAACTGATTAATGTTCCATTCACAAATGCCTTTCCTCCATTTTTACTAATAGCCGCTTCGCCAAAAAAATTGAAATTGCGAACAATAAAATTATAATCAATCCCGGCATTGAAATTTTTGGAAGATGCAAATTCAAACTGATTGTAATACGATAATGCTCGATCATAATTTGCATCCAATTGATAACTCAAAGCGGTAATACCCACATTGAATTTTCCACCTTTGTAAGCAATGTTTCCACCCAACATGGTTTGTCGAATCGCATCTTTGTCGGCTATTTCACTCGATGTGCTATGATATCCGGTTTCTTGCAAGGCAGATATTTCTGCTGCTTCACCCGTATCGGTGGTGTCGCTTACATTCGCATCTACACGCTTACGGGAATAAAATGCGGTTGCTTCAAATTTTTTGAATCCCAGGGTGGTTGCACCGCCACGCATAAATCTGTTTTCGTCAACGGAAGTGTAGGCCCGTAACCCGCCAGCGGATCGTTTGGTAGACATAATATCCGAACTCTTTCCAAATGCTTGACCGCTCCAAAGCGTTAAACCTTGTCCGAATGTTGCTTGATAATCTCCAATAGCTAATGCTTTGATGAATTTTACATTTTTCAAATAAAAATGAGCCGAATAAAAATCAAAACCGGTTTGTTGATTTCCTTTCAACGAATTTTCATACCAGTCGTAATTAAATTTTTGTTTGTTTTTAAAAAACAATTCACCTTGATCTTTTTCTGCTGTAATTCCCCAACTGATGTTTGTGCCATAAGTAAAACGATAGCGGGCATAAATTTTATCCGGACTACCGATATAACGCGAGTTGATGCTCTTGGCAAGGGATGCACTGTCGGTGGCAGAGAATCCTGTTTGGTCTTCAATCGTTCGTCCATAGCGGAATAAAACAACATGTTGTCCGTTTTTAAACATTTCCTTCGCTCCGAAATGAGCAGAAGTAAAGTTGTCGGCTACTTTTACATACGGCAGTATTTTTTGAATGGTTTGCAAATCAAACCCGCTGATTCCCTGAAGTTCGTAGATGGTAATTAACTTTCCATTTTTTTCGATGTGTGTAAGTAAATTGTTGATTTGAATATCGTTTAATAATTCCAGTGCTTGTAATTCTTCTCGATTCGTTTTGTTGAGGTTGATGGGATTCTGACTGGAATAAACCAAAACTTCTACGAGATTGGTGTAATCTGCTTCTTCGTCATTTGTGTTTTCGGCAATGTTTTCCAACTGTTGCTGAATGGAACTATCGTCTACTTTTTTTGTAGTGTCTTGCGAATACGTGAAAAGAGAACAATTGAAACTTAAAAGTAGAAGCAACACAACGTTTTTCGAAAAAACGAAATTTTTGTGAAGAAGTAATATGTTTTTGTTATTGTCCAACTTTCGCAGATGTAGCTTCCGTCTTTTGGAAGATATAGGTTAATCCAAGTTGCGGACTGATACCGAGAGTTTGATGATAGTTCCCGGAAACATCAATTTTGAAATTCTTTAAATTGATTCCGAAACCAAAGGAGGTTAATGTTGGGTTGGTTCCAACGCCTACACGAAGATATAATTCTTTAACAGGTTTGTATTCAATGCCCGCTTTAAAGATAGCTTTTTGAGCAATGTCTTTTTCTGTTTCCACTGCAAGGGTTACTTTGTCGGAAAAATTATAATCGCCACCGAAGCGGATAATGGTTGGCAGACGTTCGGTATCGTAATCTGCAATTTTTGTACGAGTGGGATTAAACACATGAGCGCCAATGGTTAATCCTTTTAAGGGTTTTGCTTGTATTCCAAATTCGCCAGCCAGCACTCCTTTGTTTCCATAACCTTCAGCAATAGTAGTGGAGAGGTAGTCCATCGCCAAACCAAAAGAAAGCTTTTCCCCAAATGCTTTTGCAAAGGAAAGGCTGTATTTGTTTTCATGATATAACGAATATCCGTAATTGCTAATGCAAAGTCCGAATGTTCCTCCTTTTACCGGAACAGCAACGGCTCCACCTTTTATACTGATTTCCTTTAAAAGAAAACGATTTTCGTAATAGGCTCCGGCTGAGATGTTGCGAACAAAACCGAGTCCGGCTTGGTTATGGTGCGCACTCCAAACATCCCCAAACGAAACAGAGGCATTCCCTAAACCAGATGAACGAGCGCCCATTGGATTGTTGTCGTTCCAAGCGTGAACGCTCAAAAAGGAGAAAATACTCAAAAGTGTAATATATGCGTGTTTCATTTCAGGGACTATTTTCAACGAAAATCCGGTTTTACTATTACCGCTATGCAAAGGCATTGTTATCAGTTATTAAAATTGTACCGCTAACGATGGTTTGATTTGTTTTAAATTATTGATATTCAGTTAGTTGGTTTTAAACTCAAACTTAATTTCTGAAAGCTCTTTATTGGCTTTCAGGATCTTATTTTTCAAGTTTTCCTTAAAATCGATTACTTTTTTCAAGAGTTCGTCATCCCCGGCAGCTAAAATCTGAACGGCCAAAATTCCGGCATTTTGTCCACCATCCAACGCAACGGTTGCTACGGGAATCCCCGGAGGCATTTGAAGAATCGAAAGTACCGAATCCCATCCATCAATGGAGATTGCAGAGCGACACGGTACGCCAATCACCGGTATTGGGGTGAATGCGGCAACAACTCCCGGTAAATGGGCTGCTCCACCTGCACCTGCGATAATTACACGGATGCCTTTTGTATGTGCATTTTTTGCAAAATCAGCTACTTGTTCGGGTACTCTATGGGCGCTTAGTGCGTTAATTTCGAATGGTATTTTGAATTCATTTAAAATCTTGGCAGCCTCCTGCATAATAGGCATATCAGATGTACTACCCATGATAATACTCACTTTTGGTGTCATAAAATCGTTTTTTTTAAGGATTATAGCAGTAAAAGTATGTTTTTATCAGCGAAGAATAAAATAAAGTTTTCAGGTTTTTTTTCAGCTAAATTTGTTTATTTTTGGTGAATTAATAGCCTTTTTATGAGTAGTGTTGTAATTCACGGACATACGTTTAAGACCAAAATTAGTTCTTCTGAAATTCAAAAAGCAGTTGGAGAAGTTGCCAAACAAATCAATAAAGATTTAAAGGATAAAAAACCTTTGTTTCTTGCTGTGTTGAATGGCTCGTTTATGTTTGCTGCCGATTTAATGAAAAAAGTAAACATCGAATGTGAAATTTCTTTTGTGAAAGTGGCTTCTTATGAAGGAACTTCTTCCACAGGAAAAGTAAAACAACTGATTGGTTTAAACGAAGAAATAAAAGGGCGAACCGTAGTGATTGTTGAAGATATTGTGGATACAGGAAACACCATTGAAAATGTGTGGGAGCAATTGAAAGCATTAGGTGTAGCAGATATTAAAATTGCAACCTTATTGTTTAAACCAAATGCATATACGAAAACGGTTCCGATTGAATACGCAGCCATTGTTATCCCGAATGATTTTATTGTAGGATATGGTTTAGATTACAAAGGACTTGGACGTAATTTGGAAGACATCTATGTGCTGGATTATGAAAATGATAAAAAATAATAATGCTAATTTCTAAAACCTAATCGTATCACTCAAACACTCAACGCCATGTTAAACATTGTACTATTCGGACCTCCAGGTGCAGGCAAAGGAACTCAATCGGAGAAATTAATTGCAAAATATCAATTGGTACACCTTTCTACCGGTGATATCTTAAGAAGTGAAATTGCCGCCGGAACGCAATTGGGCTTAGAAGCTCAAATGTTGATGAATGCAGGTGTTTTGGTTCCTGATGAAGTGGTAATCGGAATGATTAGCTCCAAATTAGATAGCAATCCGAATGCAAAAGGATTCATTTTTGATGGATTCCCTCGTACCGAAGCACAAGCAGAAGCGTTGGATAAGTTGTTGTTTGAAAAACATACCTCTATTACCATGATGTTGGCATTGGAAGTAAGTGATTCGGAATTAACAAAACGTTTGTTGTTAAGAGGAATGGATAGCGGTCGTCCGGATGATCAAAATGAAGGAATCATTCGCAATCGCATTCAAGAATACAATAATAAAACAGCTCCATTGAAAGCGTATTATAGCAATCAAGGGAAATACCGACCGGTAAATGGAATCGGAACTGTTGATCAGATTTTCACAAACTTATGTGCAGTGATTGATCCACGTTCTGCAAAATCGGTGATTGATTCAAAACCGAAAGCAGAAAAGCCGGTTGCTAAAGTTGAAAGTAAACCAGCGAAAAAAGAAGTTGCGAAAAAAGAAGTTGCGAAAAAAGTAGTGACAGTTGCTAAGAAAGCGGCTCCTAAGAAAGTGGTGAAGAAGGTTGCAAAAAAAGTTGAGAAGAAAGTAGCGAAAAAAGTAGCAAAGAAAGTTGTTAAAAAGGTTACGAAAAAGGTCGTGAAGAAAGTAGCTCCCAAAAAAGTAGCGAAGAAATCGGCTCCGAAAAAGGTAGCGAAGAAAGTTGCAAAAAAAGTAGTGAAAAAAGCAGTAAAGAAGATTGTTAAAAAATCTTCACCTAAAAAAGTGGTGAAGAAGGTTGTTAAAAAAGTTGCAAAAAAAGCCGCTCCTAAAAAAGCAGCGAAGAAAAAAAGATAAGTTTTGTGAATAGGCGTATATGCCGAATTGCGTCAGTTTAATTTACTGCAAGGCATTTCCAATGCTAAACGAAATTCCGCACTTGCGGAATTTAGCTAAGCATTGGTATAAGAAGGGGAATAAAAAGAATGGATTCGAATTTTGTTGATTATGTAAAAATTTGTTGTCGCTCCGGAAAAGGAGGACAAGGTTCTGTACACTTACACCGTAGCAAATTAACGGCTAAAGGCGGACCCGATGGTGGTGATGGTGGTAGAGGTGGACATATTATTGTGAAAGGGAACAAACAATTTTGGACCCTCATCCATTTAAAATATCGTAAACACATTATTGCCGAGCCGGGTGGTGCCGGTGGAAGTGCCCGCATGACAGGCGCTGAAGGGAAAGATGAAATTCTGGATGTGCCGTTGGGGACAATCATTCGTGATGCGGAAACCGGTGAAGTAGAAGGCGAAATTACAGAAGACGGACAAGAGATTATTGTTGTGCCCGGTGGTAGAGGTGGATTAGGAAATGATCATTTCAAATCTTCAACAAATCAAACGCCTCGTTATGCTCAGCCTGGTGGCGATGGACGAGATGAATGGAAAATATTAGAATTAAAAGTATTGGCCGATGTCGGTTTGGTGGGTTTTCCAAATGCCGGTAAATCAACTCTGCTTTCTGTTGTTTCGGCAGCAAAACCTGAAATTGCAAACTATCCGTTTACTACACTTGTTCCTAATTTAGGAATTGTAGAATACCGCGATTATAAATCATTTGTAATGACGGATATCCCCGGAATTATTGAAGGGGCGAGCGAAGGAAAAGGAATTGGATTGCGATTTTTGCGCCACATCGAACGTAACTCTACGCTTTTATTTTTAGTGCCTGCCGATTCAGACGATATAGTCAAAGAATATAAAATTCTCTTGAACGAATTAGAAAAATTCAACCCTGAGTTGCTTCATAAAAAACGAATTCTTGCCGTTTCTAAATGCGATATGTTGGATGAAGAGTTGTTGGATGAAATGAAAAAGGATATGAACAAACGATTCAAAGAAAAGAAAACCGTTCCCGTATTATATTTCTCTTCACAAACAGGATTCGGATTGACACAATTAAAAGATGAGTTGTGGAAACAACTGAATGCGAAGGATAATACGTTTGATTATTAAGTATGTTTTGGAACGTTTTTAAGTGATCGGATTTCGTTTTTTGATTTTTTTTAGTGTTAAATTTGCCCTATGACAATAAAGTTCGGAGCATTTGCTTTTCAGCAAAATAGTTTTAACTTTATTACATGATTAAACGCCTACTTTTTTCTTTCCTTATCATTTTTACTGTAGTTACTGTAAAGGCTCAGAACCTTGTTGTCAACCCTTCATTTGAAGACTATACAGCCTGTCCGACATCTGTTGGAGATATTTATAAAGCTGTAGGATGGGATACGTTTAATGATAGTCCTGATTATTTTCACTCATGTTCCTCCAATGTTCCCAATAACGGCTATGGATATCAACCAGCTGCTCAAGGTGGTGCCTATGCAGGCTTAATTACATACTGGGATGGGGGTCTTTACAGAGAAATTATTGGTGATAGCCTATCAATTCCATTAATTCCGTTTCAAAAATATTATTTATCGTTTAAAGTCAATTGTGCTGATGGTGCTCCAATGGGCTATAACACGAATAATATCGGGGCAAGATTTTCAACTGTTAAAACATCTACAGTTAATATAAACAACAATGCTACAATAAATTACAATTTGGTTATCAATGATACGATGAACTGGCTCAGGGTGTCGGGTTCGTTTATAGCAGACTCGGCTTACAAATTTCTTCTAATTGGAAATTTCTTCGATGATTTAAACACAATTGTTACTAATCCTTCCACTGGAATTTATGCTTATTATTTTGTTGATGAAGTTTGTCTTGCAACCGATTCGATGTTCTGTGCTAATTACGTTACGTCCATAAATGAATTAAATGATTCTAAAACTATCAGCCTTTTTCCGAATCCAGCTGATAACCTAATCTCAATTCAAACAGAAAGCGGTTCGCCAATTTCAATCTATAATTCACTTGGCCAAAATGTGTTTTACAGGGCGAAGTGTAGCGAAATGGTTGTTATAAACACAGAGGATTGGAACGCTGGATTTTATTTTGTAAATATTTCCAATACGACATATAAATTAATCATTCACCATTAAATCAACGAAACATGAGAAAATTCTTAGTATTGTTTGTTTTTACGACTGTGTTCGTCAATCTTTTATTCAGTCAAGGAGGAAATCCAGGACATCTTAGAGTTCCAGGTCAATTCCTCGGATGGGACGGCACAGGTCCTGCGGGGGCCTTGCAAGTACGCAACGATTTTGCTACTCAACCCATCACTTTCTTTGCTGGTGGTCCTCAACGTATGACCATTCTAGGTACTACTGGTTTCGTAGGAACACCAAGCTAAAGACAATATTTTAACTTAATTTTTCAGTAATATGAAAAAACTTTTATTTTACTTCTTTGTTTTGTTTACCGTAATGATGAAAGCTCAGGTTAATCTTGTACCGAATCCTTCGTTTGAGCAATACACAGGATGTCCAGATTATTGGGACCAAATTAATTACACCCTCGATTGGACAGCCTATAAGGGTTCACCCGATTATTACAACATTTGCGGTGCTGTTGATTCATTTAGCGTTCCTCAGAATTTTATAGGTTATCAATTACCAGCTTCTGGGAGTGCTTATTGCGGAGTAATTTTGTATGACAAAGCAAATTTCGGAAATGATGAATTGATTGGAGCAAATTTGACAGCTCCATTACTAATCGGAACAAAGTACTTTGTTTCATTTAAGTCGGTGCTTAAATACAATAATCCTTTTGATATTTGCTGTGGACAGAATAAGATGGGAGTGAAGTTTTCTACAATGTCTTATAATATTTCAAGCCCTCCTATTCAAAATAATTTTGCTCACGTTTATTCAAGTGCTGTTATTTCTGATACATCTAATTGGACACAGGTTTTTGGTTCATTTGTATCTGATTCAATGTATACAAATGTTATGTTAGGTAATTTTTTTGATAATGCTAGCACAACAATTAATGACATTCAGCCAGCAAATAATTCAAGCTATTATTTTATAGATGACATTTGCGTTTCCACTGATTCTCTGTATGCTTTGAACTATATTTATACTGATGTTCCAGAGATTGAGTCAAGTAAAATCTTCATCTACCCTAATCCTACAAGCGAGTTTATTAAAATTAGCTCTGAAAAATTTAAAGACGCATTCTCGGTGAAAATTTATAATACACTCGGTCAGGAAGTATATTCTGTGAATTCCAACAATAATGAGCCAATTGACATAAGCAAGTTCAATAATTCTATTTTATTAATAAAAGTCATTTACAATAATCAAGAATATTTTTCTAAAATCATTAAAACTGAAAAACCATGAAACACTTCTCCAAAGTCATCAGTTCAGGTGCGATTGTAATTATCGTACTTCTTCTTTGTTCACCAGCGTATTCTCAAAATTGGCAATTAGGTGGTAATCCTAATCCTCCAATGAACCTTGGAAATAATTTTCTCGGTTCATCTGCAACAAATAATATTCCAATTCGGCTGGGAACCTTCGGTATAACGAGGTTATTTATTCAAAACAATACTGGTCCTACCGCTGGCTTCATTGGTATCAATACTGGAACACCTAATCAATTACTTACAGTCAACTCGGGTAATGTAAACGTACAAGATTTTATACTTCCATTAATTCAAAATAACGGTTATATGATAGGGAATGTCATGACTATGTGGAGAGGACAAACTGGAAATTTTCGTAATATTTTTGTTGGTGCTCAAGCAGGTGTTGTGAATACAACTGGAGCAAACAATACATTTGTGGGATGGCAATCTGGAATAAGCAATACAACAGCGGAAAGAAACACATTTATTGGAGCGCGAGCAGGTTTTAACAATACAGCATTGCCTGCAAATGCGAATACTTTTATTGGTTATTCAAGCGGATCTCAAAACACAATTGGTAATTCAAATACTTTTATTGGTGAGATATCAGGTGTTAGCAATAAAACAGGAAGTTACAACACTTATCTTGGTGCTTACTCCGGTGAAAATTTAACATCATTAGGCAATGGACATCACAACACTTTTTCAGGATACGATGCGGGACGAGAAATTAATAGTGGTTTTAACAATTCAATTACGGGTGCAATAGCCGGCTATAACATCAGAAATGGTAACGAAAATGTTATTAATGGATATTATGCTGCTCGTCTAATTTTAGATGGTTATGGCAATGTTTATAACGGAGCATATTCTGGGCATGACAATCAATTTGGTTTTAATAACGTTTACAATGGATTTGAATCTGGATACACTGAGAGCGGAAATACTTGCACTTATGTTGGTTACCGTGCGGGTTACAATGGTAATCCTACCTCTACTCCAAATTTAATAAACTCCTCAGCACTTGGTGCTAATGCCATTCCTAATGCAAATCATAAAATGATTTTAGGTGATAATAATGTTTGGGTAGGTATTGGTCTTTCAAATGATTTAACCCCAAGTTTTGGTCCGCAAAACAGTTTAGAAATTAATGCTCGAGTAAATGGTACAGGGGTTGTGCTTCCGAACGCAAGTGGATTGCGTTTTAGACAATTAACATCTAGTAGTCCTACTGTTACAAATCCAGGGCTAGGTGTATTGGCTTTAAGCAGTGACGGAGATGTAATTTATGTGCCGGAAAACAATTCTAATATAGGAGGATATTGTGGCACAGCTATTCCATTATCAAATAATTTTGATGTTCCATTGAATGGTTTTAACTATTATTTCTCTGACCCCGCTGGAATCTTAAACGATGGAGTTAATTTTGTAAAAATTGGAGACAATTGTACCACTCCGATTTCTTCTAAATTAGAAGTACATAGACGAGTTACAAACAATACACAATTTCAAGTTTCAGGTTCTTATACGTTAAATGATGATGTTGCCCAATCAACTATTCTTACTGGATATGGTTTTGGAACATCTGGCAATGCAACAGGAAATAATAGAATTAATAGTGGCGTTTATGGAACATCTAGTGGTGCGACAACAAATGTTGGAGGATATTTCGAATCTCGTTCAAATTTTGTTAGCGCAACAGTAAATGCAGAAAATCACGCTGTAGAAGCTTTTGCTACCAATGCGCAAAATAATATTGGTGTATTCGCAGAGGCAGATGGAAGCACTGCAATCAGAAACACCGCTGGAAGTTTTGTATCTAACAATGCAACGATTAGAAATGTGGGTATTATCCACAACAAATGGCTCAGCAAGTAGTAATTTCGGAGGACGATTTGTTGTGTCTGCGGGAGTGAATAATAACATTGGCGTCTACGGCAGTGTGCCAGGAACAGGAGCTACTGAATATGCAGGTTATTTTGATGGTGATGTGAATATTAACGGGACTATAACGGTTACGACATATGGTCCATCTGATCAAAATATCAAAACTAATATAGATTCCCTTTCTAATGCGCTACAAATTATTAATCAGTTAGCACCAAAGTCATTCTTTTTTGATACTTTAAATTCCCACAATCTGAATTTACCAAGTGGCAAACAATATGGTTTAATAGCCCAGCAAGTGGAAGTGTTATTGCCTGAGCTTGTTTCAAGCACAACAACGCTTCCACAATATGATTCTTTAGGAAATATAACAAACCCCTCTTACACTTTCAAGACATTAAATTACAATGCATTTATCGCAATTCTAATGAAAGGAATGCAAGAGCAAGAAAATAAAATTGATAGCTTGACGCAAACCTTAACCGATGTAATTTCGACTGTGAATTCATGTTGTAATAGCAATCACAACATGCAACAAAATGGTAATTCCACCATCGCAGGATCATCTATTGATATCAATTTAAAAGACAATCAAAACATCATACTTGAGCAAAATGTACCCAATCCATTTGCTGAACAAACAGCAATTAATTACTTTTTACCTGAGACTGTTTTGAAGGCACAGATGCTCTTTTATAATGCGCAAGGCAAATTAATACAATCAGTTAATTTAAATGAAAAAGGAAATGGAAGTATTAACGTTTTTGCTCAAGACCTTTCTAATGGAATTTATACCTATACTCTTGTGGTTGATGGAAAAATAATTGAAACAAAAAAAATGGTGAAGCAGCAGTAATAGCAATAGTAAGTATATTTGCATGTAAATTGAATTTGCTAATAAATTATGAGCCTAATCACATCCATAAAAGAAATTGACACTGCGCTTTTTCTGTATCTAAACAGTAAGTACAATTCCTTTTTTGATGTGGTCATGTTTTGGGTGAGTCATAAATATTTCTGGATTCCACTCTACGCATTTTTTCTATTTCTTTCTTATAAACATTTTGGCAAAAAGGTATGGTTGGTTGCTCTCGGAGCAGTTTTGGTAATTGTATTGGCCGACCAAATTTCTGTACATGCATTTAAACAGACCTTCATGCGTTATCGTCCTTGTCATAATTTAGTAATTCAATCGCAAGTGCATTTGAACGATGGCTGCGGTGGAACGTATGGATTTGTTTCTTCTCATGCTGCCAATACCTTTGCCCTGGCTATGTTTTTAAGCTTACTGTTTAAAAATAAAATCAAGTATTTCGGATGGGCTATTTTTGGTTGGGCGGCATTTGTTTCCTATAGTCGCATTTACAATGGTGTGCATTACCCTGCTGATATCGCTGTTGGTGCGATATTAGGAATGGGTATCGGAATCTTAGTGTTTAAAATTTATCAATTACTTAATAGAAAGATTTACAATGAATAATATTCTACTCGTATTTTTAGGCGGTGGATTAGGCAGTGTCGCTCGATTTGGGATTTCTGAAATTGTAAAAAATAATTTCAAATCTTCTTTCCCGATTGCCACATTGTGCTCAAATATTTTAAGCTGTTTGGTTTTAGCTTTGATGGTAGGTGTGTTTAGCGGAAAAGCGGATGCAAGTCCGGCATTAAAAACGTTAATTGTTATCGGCTTTTGTGGTGGATTCAGCACCTTCTCTACATTTAGTTTTGAAACTGTGGAGCTGATGCGTTCCGGGAATATGATGATTGCCATTGCGAATATTTTAATCAGTGTAACTGTTTGTGTGGCATTGGTTTATTTTTTATCGAAACAAACCGCCTAATTGCATTGGTTCAAACTCTTTAATATAAAATGATGAAGAAATATTTTTTATTTATTGCTGTAAATGTGTTTGCTTTTACGGCTGTTGCACAAACAACTAAACCAGCTCCAAAAGCTACAAAACCAAAATTGATTGTTGGAATTGTAATTGACCAAATGCGCTATGATTATATCTATCGTTTTTGGGATAAATTTGGAACGGATGGTTTTAAGAAATTAGTGAACGAAGGGTTCTTTTGTAAAAACACCAATTTCAATTATGTGCCAACGTATACTGGTCCTGGTCATGCTGCTGTTTATACCGGAACAACTCCGGCTGTAAATGGAATCATCGCCAACGATTGGTTTGATAAAAACACCCAGAAGTACATGTATTGTGCGGAAGATAATAAAGTAACAGGTTTGGGAACAACTGCAAAAGAAGGGAAACGGTCGCCAGTTAATTTACTCACGACTACTATCACCGATGAATTACGCATTTCTTCTAATATGAAATCAAAAGTAATCGGAATTGCTTTAAAAGATAGAAGTGCCATCTTGCCAGCCGGACATGTTGCCAATGCTGCCTATTGGTTTGATGGAAGCAATGGCTGTTTTATTTCAAGCACGTATTACATGGCTGAATTACCAAAGTGGGTGCAAGAGTTCAATAAAAAAGAATTACCTAAATTCTATTTGAGTCAGCCTTGGAATACATTGTTGCCAATTGAAAAATATACCGAGAGTTTGCCGGATGATAATAAATATGAAACCTTGGCTAAAGGAGAATTAAAACCCGTGTTTCCACATGATTTGCCAAACTTGTATCCTAAGAATGGCGGTTATGGAATGATACGGAATACACCTTTTGGAAATAGTTTAACAAAAGATTTTGCGATTGAAACAATGAAACAAGAAAACTTAGGAAAATCCACAGCCACTGATTTTTTAGCGATTTCTTTTTCTTCTCCGGATTATATCGGACATAGCTATGGTCCGAATTCAATTGAACAAGAAGATGATTACTTAAGGTTGGATAAAGATTTAGCAGAGTTAATAAAAGCGATTGAGTTGCAAGTTGGAAAAGGCAATGCTTTGATATTTTTAACCGCTGATCATGCAGCTCCGGAAGTACCGGCCTATTTGGTTGATTTGAAAATTCCTGCAGGATATGTGAATGAGGATAAAATGACAGACAGTTTGAAAAAGTATCTGACGAAAACCTATGGTGATTCCTTGGTGTTATCATATTCGAATCAACAACTATTTTTAAATCACCGAGTGATTGAAGCAAAAAAATTGTACTTGCCACAAGTACAAGAAGATGTTGCTGCTTTTATGATGAAATTTGCGGATGTATCGGAAGTGATCACTGGAACAACAATGAACAATACCCAGTTCACAGAGGGGGTTCGTTATCTGATGCAAAAAGGATACAATGCGAAACGTTCTGGGGATGTGCTTGTAAATTATTCTCCCGGTTATGTTGATTTTATGCCAACAGGAACCACTCATGGTTCTCCTTATAGTTATGATACACACGTACCTTTGTTGTTTTATGGTTGGAACATCAAACAAGGAAGTTCAACAGAACAAGTTTATATTACGGATATTGCGCCTACATTGGCCATGTTGTTGAACATTCAATTCCCGAATGGCACCACAGGAAAACCGATTTCGTTTATTGTTAAGTAAACCTCATCCCTTAATCCCTTCTCCAAAAGGAGAAGGGGTAGGGCAAATTTTGTGTGTAAAAAAATATGAAAATTGAGACTTACCTAAAAGGCAATTACGAGATTTCCACAGATAAGTCGAAATTGGATATTGCTGTTATACATGGATTTCTTTCCACTTCTTATTGGGCTGAAGAAATTCCTGTTGAGATTGTTCAAAAAGCAATTGAAAATTCGCTGTGCTTTGGCGTTTATGATGGCGAGAGACAAATTGGTTTTGCAAGAGTGATTACAGATTATGCAACGTTTGGTTATTTAGCGGATGTTTTTATTATTGAATCTGCTAGAGGAAATGGACTCTCCAAATGGTTAATGGAGTGTATTCTGATGCATCCGCAATTGCAAGGATTGCGTAATTTTTGTTTAATGACGCAAGATGCGCATACGCTTTATGCGCGTTACGGATTTAAAAATATTCCCAAACCTGAAAATTTTATGGCGAAGAAGATTGATGGAATTTATAAAAAGAAGAAATAATACAAAGCGAGAATGCTCTATTCAGAGCGTCATTGCGAGGAACGAAGCAATCTCTACCAATTAACAATTCTAATGATCATCGTGAGAGATTGCTTCGTTCCTCGCAATGACGGTTGCCATAAGGGCTTTTTTTAATAGTGTGTTTTTTACTCCGCATTATTTCTTCATAAAATGACCGCGGTCAATTTAAATCACTACTTATCCAATTATAATGCGTACCTTTGTTTCATATTACATGAATTAAACTACTCATTGTTATGCTGGCTTGTCCAGTATCCTTATCTCTCAATGCTTTCGGAGTATCATTATCCCAAAAATTAGAAGTTTAACCAGTAAAAAAGAATTCCTTTTCATCAGACCGATGAATGGAACGTCTATCATTTTATTCGGTCTATAACTAAAATACATATACAATGTCATTTGAAAATTTAAATTTAATTGAGCCGATCCTTAAGGCTTTAAAAACAGAAGGATACACAACACCTACTCCCATTCAAAAACAATCCATTCCATTGGTATTGGCTAAAAAAGATTTGTTAGGTTGTGCACAAACGGGTACAGGAAAAACAGCAGCATTTGCTATTCCGATTATCCAATTATTAATGGAAGACAAAACGCCACCGCAAGGAAAACGTCACATTAGAAGTTTGATTTTAACCCCAACAAGAGAGTTGGCTATTCAAATTGGTGAGAGCTTTGCCAATTATGGAAGAAATACCAACTTAAAATACAAAGTAATTTTTGGTGGCGTAAATCAATTCTCACAAGTTGAATCTTTGCGTGCCGGAATCGATGTGCTCGTTGCTACTCCCGGTCGTTTGTTGGATTTGATGAATCAACGTCATGTGGATATTTCAAGAATTCAAATTTTTGTTTTGGATGAAGCAGATCGAATGTTGGATATGGGTTTTGTAAACGATGTGAAAAAAGTAATTGCAAAATTACCGGCTAAACGTCAATCTTTATTTTTCTCAGCAACCATGCCTCCGGTTATTGTGAAGTTGGCAGATACCATTTTGGTTAACCCTTCAAAAGTAGAGGTAACTCCTGTTTCTTCTACTGCAAATACAATCAATCAGGTTGTTTATTTTCTAGATAAAGAGAATAAGAAAAACTTATTGGTAGATTTATTGAAAGATAAAAAAATCGAACGCGTATTGGTGTTTACAAGAACCAAACATGGAGCAGATAAAGTGGCCAAAGATTTAATTAAGAATGGAATTCAATCGCAAGCGATTCATGGAAATAAATCCCAGAATGCTCGTCAGAATGCATTGAATAATTTCAAATCTAAATTAACACGCGTTTTGGTTGCTACGGATATTGCAGCACGTGGAATTGATATTGATGAATTAACGCACGTTATCAATTATGAATTACCAAACGTTCCTGAATCGTATGTTCACCGCATAGGTAGAACAGGAAGAGCAGGAGCAAGCGGAATTGCAATTGCTTTTTGTGATGCTGAAGAGAAAGAATATTTAAGAGATATTCAAAAGTTAATTGGGAAAGATATTCCGGTTATTGATAATCATGCTTATCCGTTAATGAATCACAATGTTGTGAAAGCAGCGAAACAACAACGTCCGCCTCGTAATCATGGACAAAATAGAAATGGAAACGGGCAACGCAGTGGGGGAGGAAATGCTTCTTCTGGTGCAAAACCAAATTCATCAGCACCTAAAAAGAAATGGTTTGGCGGTAAACGCAAACATACAACTGCATCTTAAATAATTTCTCGACTCTGTTCTAAATGATGCAAAGAACTGTCATTTCGAGCGGAGTCGAGAAATCTATTTTTAGGTGGTTTTACTTCGGAACTGCCGGAATCAATCCAAGCTTTTCTAGATCTTCTAAATAAACGCGTTTACCTTGGTAAATGGCCGTTACAAATGCATCTTTTTGTCCGGCTTCTTTAACTTTATTCTTATGTGCAATGGCATCGTTTAATGTTTTAAATGATCCGCCAATCGTAAAGCGGGTAATGCCATCGTCTAATAACAGTTTTTCTACATTGCCCAATCCCTTCAAATAATCATATCTATAATTTTTTGGCAAGTTGTAGGCTGCAATCTGTACTTTAAATTCTAAACCATCTTTTGAAAAGTTTCCACTGTCAAATGTTGCTGAAGGAGTAGTTTTGGTTGAATCTGTTTTTGCAAGCGTTGGAACAGCTGTCGAATCAATTTTTGCACTGTCCACCTTGGTGCTGAATTTAATATCGATTATTTTTTCGGTATATCCATTCAAGGTCATGGCCTCAATTGTTTTTGTCTGATCTGGAAACCCTTTTAGTTTATAGGTGATTTTATAATTTTGTCCGGATACTAAATTCACTAAATAACCACCATCGGTAGCATGAGTGTTTATACTTCTGTAGCGTTCATTTCTATCAGCAATGTCAACTTCCACATTTGCGAATACCGGTTTATCGTCTAAAAATGTAACGCCTTTTACCATCATTACGTTTGGTTTCACAAAATCGTTGGGCATATCCACTACATAGATGTCGTGCAAGCCAAATCCTCCTTCTTTACCGGAAGCATAATAACCTCTATTTCCATCTGTAGAAAGAACAAAATAGCGATCGTCATCCGGTGTGTTAATGGGGTAACCTAAATTTTTAGGTGTCGACCAAGATGAATCGGAAGCTGAATATTCCGTTAAAAAAATATCATAGCTTCCCATACTATTCAAGCCTTGTGAGCTATAAATAAGTGTTTTGCCATCGGGGTGAATAAAAGGTGCATCGTCATCCAATCGCGTATTTACTTTTTCGCCTAAATTTTTAATATTTCCCCATGATCCATCCGCTAACAAACTGGCTTTGTATAAATCTCTTCCACCAAAGCCTCCGGGGCGTTCACTCGAGAAGTACAATGTTTTTTCGTCTGATGATAAGGAGGCACTTCCTTCCCAAGCAGCAGTATTAACATCTCCATTCAATTTTTCAGGAAGGGACCAATTGGTTGTATCCAATTTGCTGATGTAGATATCGCCACCATCATAACTGTTGTCTTTAAATACGAATAACTTTTGTCCGTCATTCGAAATTGCAATGGCAGCATCATGAATGTTCGTATTGATATTTGTTCCGATGCTGGAAGGACTCACCCAATTGCCATTTTCTTTGTGGCTGATAAAAACATCTTCATAATAAATACCGAAGCTATCGGCTTGATTGTATCCGTTTTGTAAGCCACCCACACTTTGGTCACCGGTATAGGTATAGATAATCACACTTTCATCGGAAGTGATAACGGGGACATATTCTGAACCAACCGTATTTAAAATATCTCCAATGTTCTCAATTTTGGCGTCAACAGGTGAAGCAACTAAAATTTTTGCATTGTTACAATATTCAACCAATTGTTCTGCATCTTTCCGCTCTCTTTCAGTGATTTTTTTATCTTTTAAATATTCTTCCAACAATAGCAGTGCTTCGTCAAATTTATTATTGTAATGATTCGCACGTGCAAGGTCATATCTGATTCCTGCAGCTTTTTTATTTTTTGCATACACAATTTCTAAATATTCCAATGATTTTTGATGAACGTCACTACGATACAATCCACAAATACCCATCACATATTTTAAATACAATTCTTTAGGGTGACTTTGCTCTAATTTTTCGAAAATCGGCAATGCGAGAAGATAATCTTGATCTTGAAAGAACGTTTGAGCTCTGAGAAGTGAATCTTTCTCCGTTTTTCTCCATTTGCGGGTTTTCATGGTTTGGGAGAAGCTATTCAATATAAAAAAGAGACAAAAGATCGATAGAACTAATTTTTTCATAATGCAATATTAGATAAGGTACCCAAATATAATTAATTTTGTGCGAAAGTCAATGAATTTAAAAGCTCCTCATACACCCAATATGTTTCGTTCTAATATAACCTTAGGACTGGAGGTTGATGTTGTTCTTAAAAAGGATCAACGTACCGGAAAACGGACACGAGGCAAAGTGCAATTTATTTTAACAAGTGCAGCTTTTCATTCAAGAGGCATAAAAGTTCAATTGGATACACGTCAAGTTGGTCGTGTTCAGGAAATCATAGGCTAATTTTTTGTTTTTCGGTTTGTGAAACAATTGTTTTTACTGTAGATTTGTTTTAAACGAATTTACATTATTTATGAAAAAATTAATTTCTGCAATTTTTCTTTTTCTTTCTCTTCCTACCTTTTCACAAACGTATTCTGGTGCAATAGGTCCTATTTCTGATGATGGTTTAGCGAACGACTTTTTATTAAATGTATCCGGTTTAACACCAAGTACCTTAAACGGTACACATGGCTTAATAGGTGTCTGTATCGATATTACACATACTTGGGATTCGGATTTAAACATTGATTTGATAGCTCCTGATGGAACAAGTATTACTTTATTGGCGTATGTCGGGGGAGTGACGATAATTTTACCAATACCTGTTTCAGTCAAAGTGCCACCACATCCATTGTATCCGGCACCGCTCCTTTCACCGGTACATTTAAACCGATGAACACATTGGGAAATGCCAATAACGGGCAAAACGGAAATGGCACATGGAAACTTCGAATTGTTGATACCTATGCTGCTGATGCCGGAAACGTTTTGAGCTGGAACATTACCTTTGGTCCGGCAGCTCCGCTTCCGAATGTTTTTACTTCTTCTAATTTGCCTATTGTGTTAATCAATACGTTTTCGCAAACCATTGTGGATGAACCAAAGATTAATGCAAACATGAAAATTATTTATAATGGCCCGGGTGTTACCAATTATGTGACCGATGCTCCCAATGCCTACAACAATAATATTGGCATTGAAATTCGTGGTGCGTTTTCGTCCATCTTGCCTCAAAAACCTTATTCCATTGAAACTCGAAATACATTGTTAGCGGAAAATGATACGATTTTGCTTGGGATGCCGGCAGAGCACGACTGGTGTTTACTAGCTACTTACAATGATAAAGTTTATGTACGTAATACACTTGCGAATAAATTGTTTGATGAAATGGGTCATTATGGCGTGCGATCAAAGCATTGTGAAGTTTTGATAAATGGCCAATACCAAGGAATTTATTTCTTGAGTGAAAAAATTAAACGCGATAGCAACCGTGTGGATATCTCTAGATTAGATTCACTTGACAATGCTGGATTACAGCTTACTGGCGGTTATATTATTAAAAATGATTATTGGGATGGAACAAATAGTTGGTTGTTAGGTTATCATCCAATTGATCACCCGACTTATGATGTTCATTTAGTATACGATTATCCTCAGCCTGATAAAATTACTCCTCAACAAAAAACATACATTCAAACGTACATTAATAGCTTAGAAAGTGCGTTGTATAGTCCCGGATTTGCTGATCCTTTAACTGGATACAGAGCCTATTTGAGTACAGGTTCTTTCATCGATTATTTAATTATAAATGAGCTTTCACGTAACAACGATGGTTTTAAAAAGAGCTGGTACATGCATAAAAATAGAGACGATAAAGGAGGGAAATTAAAAGCTGGACCGGTATGGGATTTTGATTGGGCTTGGGCAGATATTCCGGGGAGTAGTATTTTTTCTGCTACAGATGGTTCGGGTTGGGCACATAAAATTAATGATGATGGTCCTGATGTAAATTCAAATGGTTGGTATGTAAGAATGATGCAGGATACAACTTTTCAAAATGAATTAAAATGTAGATGGTTAACCGCTAGAAACAGCTTTTGGATACAACATATCTCTTTAATTACATTGATTCGATGGCCGTTTATTTAGATTCAGCTCAAATCCGTCATCAGGAAAAATGGGCAACATTGGGCGTTGACGTGGGAACACCGGAGATTGGAGTTCAGCCAACAACTTTCCAAGGTGATATTGATTTGTTCAAAGCTTGGATAGCAGAACGAATTGATTGGTTGGATGCGAATATGCCCGGAAATTGCTACACCCTTGGAGTAAATTCAATTGCAGCATCAGAAAATGTGATTTCGTTGTTTCCGAATCCTGCTTCGGATTATGCATTTGTGAACTCAGAAAATACTGCAATAACCAACTCAACGGTTCTTGTTATTTCAGATGTTTTTGGAAGAGAAATTGACGTGTTGTCAATGAACAGTTTGTTGACTAATGGGTTTCGAATTTCATTATCAAATTACACGAATGGGGCTTACGTATGCCGATTTATTGAAAAAGGGAAAGATGTTGTGAAGCCAGTAAGGTTGTTGGTGCAAAAGTAACTTCAACGTTTTATTCGTAGTTAAATAAAAAAAGAAAAGGTTAATCGTGTATTCCGATTAACCTTTTTCTTTTTAGTGATTTATAAAAACTAGTTGATTTTTCTATTGTAGAAATTGTTTGCGATTAAATCCTGCAGCAACATTCTGTTTCCATTGTAAAAGGCAGTAACCCATGCGTCTTTCGTTCCTAAACGGATACATTCCTGACGGAATGCTTCAGCATCCTTGAGGGTGGTGAATTCACGCATCGTGAAACGAGTAATACCATCCGGATAAGGAGTTACTTGGGGAGCAGGAGGCTCTAATTTGTTTAAGTTTTTATGTTTAAAGTTTTGTGGTTTGCGGTAAGCACCAATCTGAACTCTAAATACTAATCCTTCTGCACAATTGTTTCCGGCCATTTCCAACAATTTATTGTAGGTGTCTTTGTCGTTTAAATCTTTACCAACAAACGCTGAGAAATCACTTGGTGCATTCGGGTTACAAGGGTTGTTCTGTTCTTCCATGGTTTTACGAACACCAAAGAAGAAAACCGTTACGAAAGATTCTGCAGCAGCAGGTTCTTTTTCAATCAACATTTTTTTGAAGGCTTCAGCTTCAGCTAATGTTTTGAAAGGTCCCATCGTGTAACGTGTTTTACCATCAGGGTATGTTTTGCTTTCAATCTTGCCGTATTTGCTTAAGTCCTGTCCTTTAAAATCGTTTGGATTATCAACTGCTCCAATTTCTAATTTATACGTTAACCCTGAGATTTCAGATTTTCCTTCATCCTTCACCAGGTTGGTTACAACTTGATTTGTATTTAAATCTACAATTCCTTTTTTCTCCTTTATTAATTTTGTATCAGTAGGGGCATTGTAATCTTTACGTGTGTATTCGTAAGAATAATATTGTTGAATAAGTTTGCGAGCACCGCAATCATTTACAGTTACAACAACATTTTTTAAAGAGGTATCCTTGTCTATCACTTTGTATTTGAATATCTCAGCATTCAACAAGGTTTCAAAACCGCCAAAGTAAAAAGTGGTTCCAAAGGCATCTTTACGTTCTTGAATATCACCTAATCCTTTTAATTTAGAAGGATTAAAGTCGCTTGCTTTTTCAAAGGTTCCCAGTTCTAAGTTATAGGTAACACATTCTTTTTTTAGTTCACCATATTTACGAATAAGATCTTGGTAAACCCTTGCTTCATAAATTTCTGCTTTTCGCTCTTCGTTGTATCTTCTTATTTGTTCGTTAATCTGAAGTTGTATAAGATTAGAAGAATCTTTTACAGAAGTTACTCCACTATTTTTCTTATACTCATCTGTATAAAGTTTAAAGTCTTTTTGCACCTGAACAAATGTTTCTAAACTCTTAACATTTACATATTGTATCTGTGCTTCATATCCTTCTACTTCTATGGCAACTTTATAATTGTTTCCGGGAGTCAATGCAATTAAATATTTACCACTTTCAGAGTTAGAGTGGTAAGTACCTTGCTTTTCACCGGTTTCTGCGTTGGTAACACTGATAGTAGCATCCACCGCATTATCATTTGCAAATACAGTTCCTACCACCAACGCTAAAATTGGTTTTTCACCAAAATATCCTGGAGTTACAGAATAAATATCTTGTTGTCCGAATCCACCTTTCATATCCGATGAATAATAACCATGTTCACCGTCTGCTGTTAATACATAATAGCGTTCATCCTCTGTTGTATTAATTGGATAGCCAATGTTTGTTGGCTCTCCCCATTTACCATCTTTGAAAGCGGAATACATAATATCGTATCCACCAATGCTATTATGTCCTTGAGAACTGAAGAATAAGGTAATTCCATCAGGATGAATAAAAGGCGCATCATCGTCAAATGGTGTATTGATTGTTGGTCCTAAGTTTTCTGCTTTTCCCCAACTTCCGTCAGGCATTTTTTTGCTGATATAAATATCTCGTCCTCCTAAACCACCCGGACGTTCACTTACAAAGTACAAGGTTTGTTCATCCGATGATAAAGAACAGCTGCCTTCCCAATATTTTGTATTGATGTTTGGTCCAAGTGCAACGGCCTCGCCCCAAGTATTTCCTTTTAAAGTACTCATATAGATATCTCCACCATCTTTTTCTGTACTGTGGAAGATAAATAGCTTTTGTCCGTCAGAGGATAACGCAATACTAGCATCGTGGTTCTTTGTATTGATATTAATTCCGATACTTTCAGGATTTAACCAATTTTCGCCAACGCGTTGTGCAATAAATACATCTAAATAATAAATACCATTAGGATCTGGATTAAATTCTTCATCCATCAATCCTCCTGTACTTCTTGGACCTGAATAGGTATAAATAAGTACAGATTCATCGGATGAAATCACCGGTACGCCTTCTTGATTTTCGGTATTGATGACATTTCCAATGTTAGAAATATCACATCTTACCTTGATCTCCATAAATACTTTTGCATTTTTACTGTTCTCGATGTAGCGTTTTGCCAGAATTTGTTGGTTAACAGAAGGAGCCGGCTTTTGCGCTAAATAATTATTGAGGGACATAATTGCCGATTCGAAATCGTAATTCAAATGATAAGCCCTGCCCAGATAAAAGTTGATTTCAGTATTCTTCGGATCTCCTGTTTGAACAGCTTTAAATAAGTCGATGGCCTTATTCTTTTCATCGCTTTTACTCAAATAACAGATACCCGATTTTAATTTAAAGTATAAATCATCAGAGTGAGCTGTCATCAGCTCAATAAACAATGGTAAAGCTCTTAAGTAGTTTTCTTCTGTGAAGAAATATTCTGCATCAGAAAGCTTTTTGGCCTCTTCTTTACTAAGCTGCTTTAAATTGGGTTTCATGCTTTTTTGTGCAAAAGCATTGGAAAACAGGAGTAGAATGGAAAAGACTAAAAGTGTTTTTTTCATAGAATTGGTTTTTGTTAACACAAAGGAGTAAGCACAGTTCTTCTATTAACTTGACTAAATTCTCTATAATATAGCGTGTTGCAACTTCATAAAACCCAAACTTATAAACATCGCATCGTTGAAAAGGCTGATTTTAAAATTCAAAAACACCTCCGAATCCTTAGATATATCTGTGTTGTTTTCGATTTTTAGGTTTTTTTTTAGAACACCACATTATTGTGTACATTCGTGATACAAATTGAGATAAGAATGGAATTTATAGACGAAAAAATAGAAAATTATGCTTTAGAGCTGTCTCAGGATGAATCCGATGTGCTTAAAAAGTTGAATAGAGAAACGCATGCAAAAGTGATGATGCCAAGAATGTTGTCGGGCCACATGCAAGGGAATTTATTGACAATGTTGAGCAAAATGATCCAACCAAAACAAATATTGGAAATTGGTACTTATACCGGCTATTCAGGTATTTGCTTAGCACAAGGATTGCAAGAAAACGGAAAACTTCACACTATAGATGTAAATGAGGAATTAGAAAAGATGGTGCGTTCCTTTTTTGATGAAGCCGGCTTAACCAATAGTGTGAATTATTATTTAGGGAATGCCTTAACGATTATCCCTACTATCAATGAAACGTTTGATTTGGTTTTTATTGATGCCGATAAAAAAAATTATGCTGCTTATTACGATTTGATTTTCGATAAAGTAAGGACAGGTGGTTATATAATTGCTGATAATGTATTGTGGAGTGGGAAAGTATTAGATGCAGAAAATAAAATGGATGCCGATACAAAAGCCATCCACGACTACAATAAAAAAATTCACAACGATCCGCGTGTTGAACACATGTTGTTACCGGTGCGCGATGGTTTAATGATTGCCAGAAAAAAATAACACCACACTTCGCTCTCTTCTCAAAGAGAGGGAGATGAATACAAAATATAATTTCCATGATAATAGATTTAAGAAGCGATACGGTTACAAAACCATCAAAACAAATGTTGGATGCCATGTTTAATGCTGAAGTTGGAGATGATGTGTTTGGTGAAGAACCAACAGTTATTGCCTTGGAGCAAAAAGCGGCAAAAATGTTCGGAAAAGAAGCCGCTGTATTTTGTCCTTCTGGTACAATGACCAATCAGATTGCAATAAAAGTGCATACACAACCCGGTGATGAAGTGCTGTGTGATACAACCGCTCATATTTATAATTATGAAGGTGGAGGTATTGCTTCTAATTCGGGTGCACAGGCAAAATTAATTCAAGGCGACCGAGGCAGAATCTCTGCGCAACAGGTGCAGGAAAGTATTAATCCTACCTACGATTGGTTAACACAAACCAGTTTAGTCTGTATAGAAAATACCGCAAACAGAGCAGGTGGAAGCTGTTATTCTTTGCAACAAATGCAGGAACTATCCGAAGTTTGTAAAAAAAATAATTTAAAGTATCACCTGGATGGCGCTCGTATTTTTAATGCAATTGTTGAAGCCGGTTATACTACTTCTCAAATCGGAAATTGTTTCGATTCTATATCTATTTGCCTTTCAAAAGGCTTAGGCGCTCCGGTGGGTTCAATACTATTAGGAGAAAAAGAATTTATCCGTAAAGCACGAAGAGTTAGAAAAGTATTTGGTGGTGGTATGCGCCAGGCAGGTTATTTGGCAGCGGCAGGAATTTATGCCTTGGAGCATCATGTGACGCGCTTGAAAGAAGATCATGCACGAGCAAAACAATTGGCAAGTACGATGGCTTCTTTAGATTATATAGATACGGTATTGCCTGTTGATACAAATATCATTATCTTTAATCTAAAAGCTACTGTAAATCCTGAGGCCTTTCTTCAGAAGCTCGCTGATCATCACATCAAAGCTGTCGGCTTTGGGAAACAGGCCATCCGATTCGTAACCCATTTGGATTTTACGGATGAAATGTTGGCAAAAACAGAAACGGTTTTAAAATCAATTAAATAATTTTAAATATGTACCACATCGCAATAATTTCAGGTAGCGTAAGAATCGATCGGCAAAGTCACAATGTTGCATTGTACTTTGACAAATACATTAAAGAAAATAAACTTGCGACCTCCGAAATTTTAGATTTGAAAGAATTTAATTTTCCGGTGTTGGAGGAGCGACTTTCAAAAACGGCTGATGCCGATGCAGCATCTAAATTGTTTTCTGAAAAAATAATGAAGGCTGATGCCGTGATTATGGTTTTCCCGGAATACAATGGTGGATACCCTGCTAGTTTGAAGAATGCAATCGATTTACTGTATAACGAATGGTATCATAAACCAATCGGATTGGCTAGTGTCTCTTCCGGAAATTTTGCAGGACTAAATGCATTGGCGCTCTTGCAATCCGTTTTGTTGAAGATTAGAGCTGTTCCTGTTTCTGCTACGTTCCCTGTACCACTGGTTCAAGATAATTTTGACGAGAAAGGAAATGCAATTCATACAGAAACAACAGATAAACGTGCTGCCGGATTTTTGAAAGAACTACTTTGGTTTACAGAAGCATTTAATAAAATGAAATAACAGCAGATGGATATCAAACATATACATGAACCAAATAAAGGTTTATTTTCTGTTGAAGAAAATAATGAAGTGCTGGCAAAATTAGAGTATTCGATGGCGGGAGCAGACAAAATGATTATTTCTCACACGGAAGTCAATCCTGTTTTGTCAGGAAAAGGAGTGGGTAAACAACTCGTAGCTAAAGCTGTTAACTTTGCACGAGAACATAAAATTAAAATTTTGCCACTTTGCCCTTTTGCAAAAGCCATTTTTGATAAAGTACCCGAATACAACGATGTTTTATTTTAAATTTAAGAACGATGGAAAATAAAGAAGTTACCATTCACTACAAGAATAACGACCTAACTGTTGCTTGGCAACCACATAAATGTACCCATTCTAAAAATTGTTGGAAAGGTTTAGGCGATGTTTTTAAGCCAACTGAAAAGCCTTGGGTGAAAATAGATGGCGCTACGTCAGAAAAAATAATGCAACAGATTGATTGCTGCCCATCAGGTGCGTTGAGCTACCATAAAAACTATAAATAACGTTATAGTTTTTTCTTCATCTCCTTAGAGATCTCTTTTTGAGTCGTATCCTCACTTTGTTCTAATGAATGGACGATGTTTTGTTGTTCGTTTTTTGTTTTGTTCTGGCTTAGTTTGAATTTTCCTTCGAGTTTCGTCACTTCAATTTCAAAAGCGACAATTGCTTTTAACATTCCATTGATATAATCAGGAGATAAGGTTTTCCATTGCTCATAAAATTTTTGTTCGAACTGATGAATCGTTTTTTCCATCAATGCCATCACTTCTGACGGGTTTGATACGATTTTTGCTTTGCCTGTTGCATGAACGGCAATGTAATTCCACGTTGGGACATTTTGTTGTTTCTCATAGTTTGAAGGCGAAATATACGCATGCGGTCCTTGGAAGATGACAAGAACCTCATTTTCTGTAAAGGATTCCCACTGTGGATTCGCTTTCGCCATATGGCAAACTAAAAAGAGTTGTTCTCCTCTTTTCTCAATTACAAAAGGTAAATGTGTTGCTAAAATATTGGCATTGTTCGTGCTTATAAGTGTAGCAAAATTATAAGTTTGCATAAATGCAATCAGTTTCTGCTCATCCGATTCTTTATAATAAGGTGGTATATACATACTATAAAAATAACTAAATTTACTCAATTGATAAATTTGAATAAAATGAATAAATTATTTTTGGGATTGATTTTTATTTCTACTGTTTCGTTTGCGCAAGAGTTGAAACTTCAGAAAGCCACCAAACAAACAATTAATGCGGGTGCATCTCCAACATCCACGACCAACCATGTGCTGGAATTGAAAAAATCGAAAAAATGCACATTTACCATCGATTCGGTTGTTAATGTCTATACGCAAAAAGCAATTGCGTTTACGGTATTTAAACTTGCCGATGCAACGGTTCTGGCTCCGGGAAATCCCGTGGTTTGTTCGAATCAACTTAAAGGGAAAGGTGTTTTTCAAATTCATTTTGCTTCTATGAAAAACAGAGGAGGCGGTCGACCAGGTAGTCCACCGATGAATCTGGTTGTTCCCATCGCAGATTTTACTCAGGGTGCAATTGTTTATTATCGGGTGGGTAGAAAGAAAAAGCAGTTGATTGTTGAATCGTTTGAAGAATTGGAAACCATCAATGCTCCCTAAATGGTGCAGGTGAATATAAAAGCAGGAGGAATATTCATAGGTGTGAAATTTAAAGCCACATTTTTAAATGTGTTTTTAAAACGTTTATAGGCATTTAAAGAATATTGATATTGGATAAATGCTCCGTCTTTCTTCAATACTTTTAATACAACTTCCAGAATGGCGTCTACCACTGTGTTGGGAATCATGAAAAGTGGAAGTGATGACACTACGTAATCTACTTTTTCTACATTGTATTTCTGTAAGTATTCTTCTAATTTTTCTGCAGAGTCGCTGATAACTTTTAATCGCGAATCATCAATCTGATTCAAGATGTCACAAAATTCCTTGTTGATTTCAAAAGCCAAAAGAATTGCATCTTGGGGCATGTTTTTTAAAATTTCATGCGTGATGATACCGGTACCAGGTCCAAGTTCAACAATGCATTTTACATTTTTGAATTGGATCGGATCCACCATTTTTTTTACCAAAAATTTTGAGCTGGGAGTAACAGACCCAATGTTTTTGCCTTGTTTTAGGAATTCCGAAAAAAAGTCTTTCTTGCTCACGCGCGCAATTGTATTAGTACTACAAATTAAGCAATAAATAACTGGAATATGAAATTTAAAAGAGTTCAGTTTGTTTGCCAAAGATTACACCTTGCTCGTGCTTGAGAAGCCATTCTTTGCGCCACAATCCTCCTGCATAGCCGGTGAGTTTGCCCGAGCTACCAATCACACGGTGGCAAGGAACAATAATGGCAACGGGGTTTTTCCCGTTGGCACTACCAACCGCCCTCGTTGCATTTTCATCTCCTAATTTTAAAGCAATATCCAAATACGACCAGGTTTTACCAAATGGAATTTCCTGAAGTTCTTTCCACACTTTTTTTTGAAATTCGATAAAATATTCGTCCAACTGATAGGTTACTTCTTTTATCGATTCGTGAACTTTTTCGGTAGCCTCAACGGGTTCGTCCAAAAACAACAAACTTTGCAATCCGGCTTCGTTCCCTTTTATCTCAAGAGTGCCGATAGGAGAGGAGTAATATGCGGTATGGAGTTCCATGCTGTCAAAATTAAACCATATAAAACAAAAAACCTATAGTTTCCTATAGGTTCTATGTTTCTTAGCAATGCTAAATTTTAAAAACAATATTTATTCTCAGCAATCAATTTAGCTGAAACATTTCTTCTTGCCTCCGTTGTATTTAAAGGTTCTGTTTTTGTAAAACGTTTTAAACCCATTAGCATCGCGCGCTGTTCATCGCCTGTTGCAAAGGTGTTGATGGCTTCTTTCCCTGATTTATGAATTCTGTCCGCAGCATCGTTGATGTAAACACGCATCATGTCCAGTTGAACTTTGCAAGCGTCTTCTCCTTTAATGCTTACCAACTTTTCTACACGTAATAACACTGATTCACAAACATAGGTTTCAATAATCATGTCGGCTATGTTCATCAAAATTTCCTGCTCTTTTCCAAGCTGCATCATTAATTTCTGAACAGCAGCACCAGCCACCATCAAAACCGATTTTTTAAATCCGGTTACATATTTTTTCTCGTTTGAGAACGTTGTTGTTTCTGAAGTAGAGAAATCAGGTATGCCCATCAACTCTGCAGCAACTGCTTGTGCGGGTCCCATCAAATCCAATTCGCCTTTCATGGCACGCTTCAACATCATATCAACCGTTAACATTCTGTTGATTTCATTTGTTCCTTCGAAAATACGGTTGATACGTGCATCACGATAGGCTCTGTCCATTGGAGCTTCTGCGCTGTATCCCATCCCTCCGTAAATTTGAACACCTTCATCTACCACATAATCCAATACTTCTGATCCATGCACTTTTACGATGGCCGCTTCCACAGCAAATTGTTCAACGCCTTTTAGTTTTGCTTTTGCTTCATCCATTCCGCCAGCAATCAAAGCTTTTGTTGCATCTTCAATATTCTGACTTGCACGATAGATTGCAGACTCCCCAGCATAAATTCGAATCGCTTGTTCTGCTAATTTATGACGAATAGCTCCGTATTTCGCAATCGGTCTGCCGAATTGATTACGCTCGTTTGCATATTGAATAGATTTTGTATTTGTTTCTTTACTTCCACCAATGGCTGCACCTGCAAGTTTCACACGACCAAGATTCAAAATGTTTACGGCAATCTTAAATCCATTTTGTCTGTCCGACAATAAATTTTCAACCGGAACTTTGCAATCGTTAAAGAATACTTGTCGCGTTGAACTTCCTTTAATTCCCATTTTGTGTTCTTCCGGGTTTAATGAAATTCCACCAAAAGTTTTTTCTACGATAAACGCTGATAAGTTTTCATCGTCATCAATTTTTGCAAAAACAGTGTAGATGTCTGCAAATCCACCATTGGTAATCCACATCTTTTGTCCGTTCAAAATATAATGTTTCCCATCAGCAGAAAGTTTTGCATTTGTTTTTCCTGAATTAGCATCAGAACCTGCACTTGGTTCTGTTAAACAATATGCTGATTTCCACTCACCACTTGCCAACTTTGGAATGTATTTCGCTTTTTGTTCTTTTGTGCCATAATATAAAATTGGTAGTGTTCCAATTCCTGTGTGGGCTGAAATCGCCACAGCAAATGAATGGCCAGCACCCAAAATTTCTGTTGCCAACATCGAAGTAGTAAAATCTTTTCCGAATCCACCATATTCTTCAGGGACAGAAATTCCCAACAAACCAAGTTCTCCTGCTTTGTTTAGCAAGTCAACCATTAATCCTTCTTCTTGCGCATCAATACGATCCAATTTATCCCAAACGTTTTGAGCTAAAAAATCGTGACATGTTTGAGCAATCATCAATTGTTCTTCGTTCCATTCTTCAGGAATAAAAACATCTTTTGCTTCTGTTTCTTTTATTAGGAATTCTCCGCCTTTTAATGACATAGTTTTATGATTTTAAATGTTAATGTTCTTTTTATTTTACCTAGTTACTTAGTTACTTAGTTACCTAGTCACCTAGTCACTTTGTTAAAGCATTTCGAAAATTCCAGCAGCGCCTTGGCCTGTACCAACGCACATGCTGACAATTCCGTATTTTTTATTTTGACGTTTTAATTCTGAGAATAATTGAACCGATAATTTTGCTCCGGAACAACCCAGTGGATGTCCGAGTGAAATTGCTCCGCCATTCACATTCACAATGTCTTGGTTGATGTCCAATTCTCTGCAAACAGCTAATGACTGAGAAGCAAATGCCTCATTCAATTCAATTAAATCAATTTGACCTAAATTCATTCCAGCTAATTTCAACGCTTTCGGAATAGCTGCAACTGGACCGATTCCCATGATTCTTGGAGGAACACCTGCCGCAGCAAAACTCACCATGCGTGCAATTGGTTTTAAATTGTTTTCTTTTAAAAACTTCTCGCTCACAATCATTACGAATGCTGCTCCGTCACTTGTTTGTGAAGAATTTCCTGCAGTCACACTTCCTTTGGCATCAAACACTGGTTTTAACTTTGCCAATGCTTCAAGGGTAGTGTCGGCACGTGGACCTTCATCTGTATCAACAATAAAATCTCTTGTTTTCTTTTTTTCGTTTTCATCAACATACGTTTCAGAAACTTTGATTGGAACAATTTCACCTTTGAATTTACCATCTTTGATGGCTTTCATCGCTTTCATATGAGAGTTGAAAGCAAATGCATCTTGGTCTTCACGGCTAATTTTATATTCATTCGCAACCGCTTCAGCTGTCAATCCCATTCCCCAATAATGATCAGGATGTGCGAGTGCAACACCAGCGTGGGGAACGATTCTCCAGCCACCCATAGGAATTAAACTCATGCTTTCTGCTCCACCTGCAACAATACAATCTGCCATGCCTGCATGAATTTTTGCTGCAGCAATTGCAATTGTTTCTAAACCGGAAGCACAATATCTGTTCACGGTCATCCCTGCAACTTTATCTGTATTGAATGCCATCAGCGAAATTAATCTCGCCATGTTCAATCCTTGCTCTGCTTCAGGCATTGCATTCCCAACAATTAAATCATCTACTTGATCATGGGCAATGTTTGGAACGCTTGCCATTAGATGTTTGATGACATCAGATGCTAAGTCATCCGGACGGGTGAATCTAAATCCACCTCTGTTTGCTTTTCCTACTGCGGTTCTAAAACCAGCTACAATATATGCGTTCATATTTTAAAGATTTTGGATTTTAGATTTTGGGATTTTGGATTTTCTGTGTTGAGTCCAATATCCAACATCTAATATCTAATTACGTAATATTTTTCCTCCAGTGATAATTGACTGTAAGCGTTCCAATGTTTTTCTTTCTCCGCAAAGCGATAAAAATGCCTCACGTTCCAAATCCAATAAATATTGTTCGCTTACCAATGTTGGAGACGATAAATCACCACCACATAAAACGTAAGCTAATTTTTGAGAGATTTTCACATCGTGCTCGCTAATGTAATTTCCAACTTGCATCGAGTTTGCACCCAAGTAAGCTAATCCCAATGCTTGTTTTCCTAATACACGAATATCTTTTCGTGCAGCCGGTTTTGTATAACCTGCTTCCGCGATTTCAATACAATTTAATTTTGCTTCTGATAAAACGCGGTTGCGAGAAATCACAACTACATCTTTTCCTTTTCTTAAATATCCCAAGTCGAATGCTTCATAAGCGGATGTTCCAACTTTTGCTTGTCCGATGGTTAAGAAACGATCGCGGAAATTATTTAATTCAATATCTCCATCTTGTAATTCATCTGATAAACGAACTGCGAATTCTTTCGTTCCACCACCACCTGGGATTAAGCCAACTCCAAATTCAACTAATCCCATATAGGTTTCAGCATGCGCGACAACTCTGTCGGAGTGCATACTCATTTCACATGCACCACCTAATGCTAAATTGTGGGGAGCCACAACAACTGGAATTGAAGAGTAACGAACTCGCATCATGGTGTTCTGGAATGTTTTGATTGCGAAGTTTAATTCATCGTATTCTTGTTCAACCGCCATCATGAAGATCATTCCCACATTCGCTCCTGCCGAAAAATTTGCTCCTTCATTCGAGATCACCAATCCTCTAAAATCTTTTTCAGCGATTTCTATAGATTTGTTGATGCCTTCAATTACTTCAGCACCAATAGAGTTCATTTTTGTATTCCACTCTAAATTCACAATTCCATCTCCGATGTCGGTTAAGGTGGCACCACTGTTTTTCCAAACTGTTTTGTTGGAACGAATGTTATCTAGGATGATAAATGATTCAGTTCCCGGAATTACTTTAAAAGATTTGGATGGAATGTCGTAATATTTTTTACTTCCGTTTTCTACTTTATAAAAAGCAGTTGCTCCGGAAGAAAGCATATCGTAAATCCATTGTGCCGGTTTGTTTCCTGCAGCTTCCATCGCTTTCACTGTTTCTGCAACTCCAAGTGCGTCCCATGCTTCAAATGGTCCAAGTTCCCAAGCGAAACCGGCATTCATGGCCGCATCAATTTTATAAAGTTCATCTGTGATTTCCGGGATACGGTTACTAACATAAGCAAACAATCCATAAAAAGAAGTACGATAAAAATCTCCTGCTTTATCTTTTCCTGCCAACAATACTTTCATTCGATCACGCAGATTTTCGATAGTTTTTGTTGCTTCTAAGGTTGCAAATTTTGCTTTAACGGATGGTTTGTATTCCAATGTTTTTAAATCCAAGGAATGGATTTCTGATTTTCCACCGGCACCTTTTACTTTTTTGAAAAACCCTTGTTCGGTTTTGCTTCCTAGCCATTTATTTTCTACCATTTTAGAAACATAACCAGGGATTTTGAAAACATCAATGGATTCGTCTTTTGGGCAGCTGGCAGCAACTCCATTGGCAACGTGCACCAAGGTGTCTAATCCTACAACATCACACGTACGGAAGGTTGCAGATTTCGGTCGGCCTAAAACCGGTCCTGTTAATTTATCTACTTCATCAATGGTTAACCCCATTTTTTCAACTGTGTGAAACAAACTCATGATTCCGTAAACGCCAATTCTGTTGGCGATGAAGGCAGGAGTATCTTTACATAAAACGGTAGTTTTTCCTAAATACAATTCTCCATACTTCATTAAAAAGTCAACTACTTCAGGTGAAGTTTTTGGTGTAGGAATAATTTCCAACAATCTTAAATAGCGTGGAGGGTTAAAAAAGTGAGAGCCACAAAAGTGTTTTTGAAAATCTTCACTTCTACCTTCATTCATTAGATGAATAGGAATACCGGAAGTGTTCGATGTAATTAATGTTCCTGGTTTTCGAAACTTTTCTACATTATCAAAAACTTGCTTTTTAATATCTAATCGTTCAATCACCACTTCAATGATCCAATCGCAAGTAGCGATATCTTTCATGTTATCATCAAAGTTGCCGGTTGTGATACGCTTTGCAAATGCTTTGCGATAAATCGGTGATGGGTTTGATTTTAATGCAAACGCCAATGCATCGTCCACAATTTTGTTTCTAGACTTTTTATCGGCAGTTGCATCTTTGGGCACAATGTCCAATAGAATTACCTCTACACCAATGTTTGCAAAATGACAAGCAATTCTGCTTCCCATTACACCCGAACCAAGAATGGCTACTTTTTTAATTGTTCTATTCATAATGTTAACCAAGTTTTAACGTTCTGTTTTTTTCTTCAGCCAATGAAATAATGTCATTCACTGTTTTCAAAAATTCATCGATTTTGTTCTTACCGATTTTGTTTTCTATTTCCGCATTGAAATTGCGGACAATCTTTTTTGCAAGTTCTTTATTTTCTTTCCCCTTTTGTGTTAAGATAAGTTTAACCTTACGTTTATCTTCTTTATCGGCTTTACGAATAATGAGTTTCTCGTCTTCCAGTGCTTTGATGATACGAGAGAGGGAGGTACTCTCCATTCCCAGTTTGGGAGCGATGTCAGAAGCATACGCTCCTTCATCACTGTCTATATTCAATAAAAAATGACCAATGGCAATACTGCCGCCATATTGGGCTGCCTCTGCATTGTACATGCGGGAAATAATCTGCCAGGCAGATTTTAATTTTGAATCAACGGTTTCTGTATGCTTTTTCGACATTGTTATGCAAACATAATAATTTTTATTTATTATGCAAGCATAATATCAAGTATTTTTCATTGATTTTCGTCATATCTATATTCTTGACTAACTTTGCACATAATTCAACGATGCAAACACAGTATTATTTAGAGGTTTTAGGAACAGGCTTTTTTGCCATTTCAGGGGCATTGGCGGCTAACGACAAGGCTCAACCCGATTGGTTTGGAGCAGGGTTTATTGGCTTTATCACCGCCATCGGTGGAGGTAGTTTGCGCGATATTCTTCTAGGCAGTTATCCCTTGGTTTGGGTCAACGACCTCAATTTTGTATATGCCATTATGATTGGGGTGGTGCTGGCAAGTGTTTTCTTTAAAGTCCTCATCAAATTGCGCAGGACCTTCTTTTTATTTGATACCATTGGTATCGCTATGTTTACAATTGTAGGAACTGAAAAGGCCATGAGTTTGGGCGTTCATCCTGTTATTGCGGCCATTATGGGAATGTTTTCCGCAGTTATGGGTGGTGTGATTCGCGATGTATTAACAAATGAAATTCCGATTATTTTTAAAAAAGAAATATATGCCACCGCTTGTTTGTTTGGAGCAATTGCTTATTTAACACTTGATTATATTGGTTGTGAGCGGAATATGAACTTTTTGTTGGCAGCATTGTTAATTATAGGAATCCGCATTGTTGCGGTGAAGAAAAATTTAAGTTTACCGAAGTTTATTAAAGAAAAGAATGAAATCTAAAATAATTTATATCTACGATCCTTTGTGTGGTTGGTGTTATGGCTTTTCTCCCGTGATTCAAAAAATCGAGAAAGCCTATTCTGAAAAAATGGATTTTGAAATTATCAGCGGTGGAATGGTGGTTGGTTCCAGGGAAGGGTTAATTGGTGATTTTGCCGATTATATTTTGAAAGCATTGCCGCGCTTAGAAGAAATGACCGGTGTGAAATTCGGAGAACCTTATTTATCTAAATTAAGGGATAAATCATTGTATCAATCTTCTTTAAAACCATGCATTGCTTTAGAGGTTTTTAAATCGTTTAATCAAAAGGATGCCATTGCTTTCGCTTCTTCTGTTCAAAAAGCACAATACATTGATGGGCATGATTTGCAAGAGGATGCTGTTTATACGGAGCTCATCAAGCCTTATGGAATTGATCCCGATTCATTTTTGCAAAAGTTGAACTCGGACGAATTCAGAATGGAAACCACCAACCTTTTTAAAATGATTCAGGAGTGGGGCATTACGGGATTTCCTGCCGTGATATTGGTGAAAGACAATCAGTTTTACCTTATCGCAAAAGGATATGTTGATTACGAGAATTTGAGCAATGTAATTGAGAAGATTCTTGCAGAAAAGTAAGTAGCTGTTACTTTATTCTCGCAGCTTTCTTTAGCCAAATATCTCCATTTGCTGTATCGCCAATATTATTGTAGGTGATTCCAATAAATTGGTATGCCGACTTATAATTCGGATCGATCTCTGTTGCCTTTTTAAAATGTTCAATCGCAATCAGAAACATCTTATTGGCATTGGCCATATCTTTTTGATTCTTATAAGATTCACCCATTGCTCCATATGCACTTCCTAAATTACATTGTGCATCCACATCGTATTTGTCGATTTGAACCGCTTTCTCAAATGCTCTTGCTGCTTCATCAAATTTTCCAACAGAGAATAAACAGGTTCCTGCATTGTTGTGATACATTCCCTTTCCGGGATTCATTTCTAAAGCTCTGCTGTAACTTTTAAATGCTGCTTCGTAATTTTTTTGTTCGTAGTAAACTCTTCCGGCTACATTGTGTGCATCAGGAAACAATTCATATAGTTGGAGTGCTTTCGTGATACTCTTTTGTGCTTTTATTAAACGTTGCTCACGCTCAATCGGATTTTTAACTGCATTTAATGAATCCTTGTTTGCTAAGTTGTTTGCATAATAAAAGAGCATGTGAGCACTATTCGGAACGGTTTCTAAATCGCGACCAAATAAGGTGGTGTCTGATTTCCAATCTTTATTGCGGGAATATGTTTTTGCTGAATACAAAACCATCACCACTCCAACAATTGCGAGTAATGTGGTGTTCACTTTGAATAGCGAATTTAATTTTGCTGAATGATCAGCCATGTCCATTTTAAATAATCTACTCAAGAAATAAACTGCAGCAAGACAAAAAGCGACAGAAGGGAAGAATAATAAACGCTCTGCTAAGTGCGTTCCAATCAGCATGAATATGTTTGATGCCAACGCCATACTTACTAAATAAAATAAAATAAGAAATGAGAGTAAGTGTTTTTCTTTTATTTTTTTGATGGCATAATACAATAAGAATACATGAAAAAATAATGCCAACAAAAATCCAATGTTTGCAAAGGATGTAACTAACGGAATGGTGTCAAAAGAATAATCACATGACAATGGATGAGGGAATAACATCAATAAAAAGTATTTTCCCATAATCAAGATTGCCGTTGCTTTTTGATAAAACACATTGGTGGTGTAAAGCAATGAATTGTCGATTACCGGAATGTTATCAATGCCAATACTTCCAATGATTTTAACATGAAGCATCATGTATACTATTGCAACAATAGTAAGCGCTCCCGTTATTTTGATGTTGTTTTTGAAAGATGTGTTTGTAAAAAAATAAATAAACAACGGTGCCAATGCCACATAAACAATTGCAGATTCCTTTGATAGAAGAGCCAGAAAGAAACAAATCAATGTTCCAATCAACATTAAAATTTTGTTGGTTGAAAGGTATTTGTGAATGCATAGCAAGGATAATAAGATAAAGAGCATGCTGGAGATTTCATCCCGACTTTTAATATTTGCCACTACTTCAGTATGAATTGGATGGGCGGCAAAAATGAGTACGGTGAGAAACAATAAATAGATGTTGAATTTTGTATAGCGCAGCAAAACGATAAATAGAAGTACACAAACCAATGCGTACATCAAAACATTTATCAAATGGTGAAAATGAGCATTGTCGGGAGAGATTTGCCATTCAATCGCAAACATTGCTTTTGAAAGAGGACGATAAAGATTGTTTTCGTTATTACCATATCCTTCTCGATAGCTGCTCGAAAAAATTTCTTTCAGAGAAGCCGTTCCGCCTTTTGTTAATTGATTTTCTTTGATGACAGAATAGTCGTCCAATACAAATTGATGCTTGAGTGTATTCGAATACAGCAGAAATGCAACGAGTGCAAGAACCAAAGAAAGTTTAAGAACTAATTTTTTATCAATTGAAAACGAAGGAGATTGCTCTTTCGCTTTTGTTTCGTGTGGTTTGTGCTTGTGATTCTTTTTGGTAGACATATGCTCATCTATTCTGCTGCGTAAATACTTTCGATTATTTCTTTATTGGCTGCCATAATAACTTTTCGTTTTAATGAAAGTTTGGGAGTCATTTCGTTTTTATCGATACTCCATTCACGAGAAAGCAATGCAGGTCGTTTAATTTTTTCGTATTGCGCCAAGGTGGCATTCGTTTTTTCAACTTCTTTGTTGATGCGTGCAATGATGATTGGATTTTTAATAACCTCTTCATTGCTGGTAAACTCAATTTCTTTGCGTTTGCAATATTCTTTTAAGAAAATAAATGCAGGAACAATCAATGCGGATGCAAATTTTTGATTTTCTCCAATAACCATTACTTGTTCAATAAATGGCGATTCTTTGAGTTTGTTTTCAATCATTACCGGAGCAATGTATTTACCACCAGAGGTTTTAAAAATTTCTTTTTTACGATCAGTAATTTTTAAGAAGCGATTCTCTTCAAATATTCCGATGTCACCGGTATGAAACCAGCCTTCGCTGTCCATTACTTCCGCTGTTGCATCTGGACGATTATAATAACCCAACATCACGTTCGGTCCTTTTACTAAAATTTCTCCATCTTCGGCTATCTTCACAGAAACTTTATCAATTAATGGTCCTACCGTTCCGAACTTGATACCATTTGGCAAAAAATTATTTACGGCAATAACAGGAGAGGTTTCAGTTAATCCATAGCCTTCTAGAACAATAATGCGTGCCGCTTGAAATACCCGTGCTAAACGTGGTTGAAGGGCCGCTCCACCGGAAGCAACAGCAACTACATTTCCACCCAACGCTTCTCTCCATTTAGAGAAAATAAGTTTGTTGGCAATTTTTAATTGGAACTCATACCACCATCCGTTTGCACCATTCAGTTCATAACGCAAGCCTAAATCAAGCGCCCAGAAAAACAACTTCTTTTTGATTCCTGTTTGTTCTTCGCCTTTGGCAACAATTTTATCATATACTTTTTCCAATAAGCGTGGAACCGTTCCGAATATTTGCGGCTTTACTTCTTTTAAATTGTCGCCAATTGTTTCTATGCTTTCTGCATAATACACCGATACACCTAGGTAAAAGTAGAGGGTGCTCAACATGCGTTCGTAAACGTGATTTAAAGGAAGAAAGCTCAATCCAATCCAAGTATGCTCAAATGGAGCAAGTACTTGGCAAGCAATAGAATTACTAATTAAATTGTTGTGGGAAAGCATTACACCTTTCGGATTTCCGGTTGTTCCGGAAGTATATAAAATTGAAAAAAGGTCGTTCGGTTGAATGCTGTTTTTGATGGCTTCAATTTCGTTTACTTTTGGATTTTGTTTTCCATCATTCACTAATTCCATCCAGCTTTTTGCTCCATCTACTTTATCGAAGGCATACACTCCTTTAATCGAAGGTACGTTTGAAGATGCTGCTTTTACTTTTGCAACCATCTCTGCATTCGAAACAAAAACATATTTAATTTTGCATCATTTAAAATGAATGTTAAATCATGTTCACTGATGGTCGGATAGATAGGCACACTTACTGCTCCGGATTGCTGAATGGCAAAATCTGCAAAATTCCATTCGGGACGGTTATTTGCAATGATGGCAATTTTATCTTCACGTTCCAGTCCTAAATTATACAAGCCATAGCTAAGATTGTTAACATAATCAATAAATTCCTGAGTGGAATAGGTTCTCCATTTCCCATTTTCTTTCGCTGCCAACGCATTGGGTTTGTTGTATTTCTCCTTAAGTTGGGGTAGGATATCAAATATTCGAGTAATTGCCATATTTGGAAGTTTTAATTGACTAATTTTGTTTCTCCAAAAATATAATTTTTTGTCGATTAATCAATATAAAATAGATTCAAATGCAAACGAAACTCACGCAATTACTTTCAATTGATTTTCCAATGATTATGGCTCCCATGTTTTTAGTAAGCAATGAAGCTATGATTGTGGAAGGAATGAAGGGTGGGATTGCTGCAGCCTTTCCTACGCTCAACTACAGGAACGAAGGAGAATTGGAGCAGGTGTTGGAGCATTTGAATAATGCAAAAGCAGGATTAGTAGTAAAAGGAACCTATGGGGTGAATTTAATCGTTCAAAAAACAAATCCGTTGTACGAAAAACACTTGAAAATATGTGTTGCCAAGAAAGTTCCTTTTTATATTACCTCTCTTGGTAGTCCGAAACAAGTGATTGAGCAAGCGCATAGTTACGGGGCGAAAGTGTTTTGTGACGTAACCAATTTGGAGCATGCTCAAAAGTGTGCGGATTTAGGTTGTGATGGTTTTATTGCTGTTGGACAAGGTGCAGGTGGACATGCGGGTCCAAATCCCCTGCAAATTATTGTTCCTGCTTTACAGCGGAAGTTCCCGAATATTCCGGTGATTGCTGCCGGAGGAATTGCAGATGGAGCAGGAGTGGTGTCGATGCTCGCAATTGGTGCTGCTGGTGTTTCTGTTGGAACGCGTTTTATTGCCAGCACTGAGGCTGGGGTGAGTCAAGACTATAAAAATGCGGTGGTGAGTTCTAAGATGACAGATATTGTGTTGACTGAAAAAATATCAGGTACACCTTGTACTATCATTAATACACCTTTTGCTAAAAAGATAGGATACAAACAAAATTGGTTTGAGAAATTATTGTCGAATAACTCCAGAACCAAAAAGTACTTTAAGATGTGGGTTCAGATTAGTGGCATGAAAAAACTGGAACAATCCGTTAAACCGGGAAATTACCAAACCTTGTGGTGTGCCGGGCAAAGTGTAGAGTTGATCAATGATATTTTGCCATGTGGGGAAATTATTAAAAGGATGAAACAAGAAGCAATGGAGGCTTTCCGTAAAGTTGCTGATTTATCCCAATAGCTTTCCGCTTCAGTAGCATGACCAAATATTCAAATCAAGCCAAATTTCATCTGGAATTATAAATCAGTGCCGCCTGACAAAAGCTCATTATCCTATATTTCATCGAAATCATCGAATCTTCCCCAAAAATGAAATTTCAATACAGGCTTGAATTTCAGCACTTTTAAACAGGCATTTGTCGATTTTGTTAATAGATTTATCGTTAAATAATGTAAATATAACGACAAATATTTGTTTTGTATCAGAAAAAGAGTACTTTTGCACTCGGAAATAACAAACTGAAACAAAAAAATGAAAAATTTATTTATCTGTGTTGCTTTATTGGTAAGTGTTTTAACGGTTTCTTGCTCAAAAGAGAACGAAGTAAAACCTCAAACAACTCCTGTAACTGCAGCAACATTAAGTATCGAATATAGAATTAGCAATGCATCCGGACATGTTGGTGTAGATTACATCGCTCCAAATGCAAACGGAACATTACAAGTTCAACACATGGACGTGAATCGTACAGAGCAATCAATTAGTTTTAATTATTCAAGCGGAAATGCATTTTCCGTTACTGCATATAACTTGATGCCATCTACAGATGTTGTACAAGTTCAATTATTTGTTAATGGTGTGTTAAAAGCTGAGCATTCAGTTTCCGCACCTGGACAAAGCGCTGTTGCCAAAGGCAATTTTTAATAATTAGATTTAGTTTAGAGAGATTTTGTCTAATTAGGAAGACCCGTTACAGAAATGTAGCGGGTTTTTTCTTTATTTAATGATGGAAATTCTCTTTGTGATTGTTTTGTTTTTGGAATGTAGCTTTACAATATAAATTCCGTTTGGCTGATTTGAAAGGTCTAATTCATTTACTTGCTTATCGGGTGTTTCCAATTTTAAAATTTCTTTTCCCATCATATCTATTACTTCTACTGAAGAAAAAGAATTGTCAGAAGCTATTTTGAAAATTCCAGTTGAAGGATTTGGATAAATAATTGTGTTTGTTTCAAGGTTGCTATGTATAGATATATTAGAAAGTGTTGGTAGATGAATGTTAATAGTGAATCCTCCTGTCCGAATAATGTTTCCTGCAGTATCTATTCCAATTAAATGACAAAAGGAACAAGAGTCTCCGTAAATATTCTGAATGAACATGCATACATTGTAAACGGAATCTGTCAAATATGTATGAGATGGATTAGATAAAGTTGAAGTCGCTCCATCACCAAAGTCCCATAAATAGGAAACAGCTGTAGTTGCTGTAATGGAATCAACTAAGATATTAAATTCATTGTAGGTAGAGTCATAGGTAGTTGTGTAGCTTGCAAAGCATGGAGGTGTTGAGCCCAATTTTGTTAAAAAACAATCAGCTGTGCTTCCAGAAACATTATTGTTTAATAATGTGGTTGTTCCAAAAGTAATATTTGAACTATAAAAAAATCCAGCGACAAAAGTTTCGTTCATAGCATTTGTTGAGATTGCAAACCCGTAATCGTTACCTGTACCACCAGCACTATGTGTCCACAAACGATCACCCGCTGAAGTATATTTGGAAAGAAAAACGTCTTCTGTACCAGTTCCTGCATTTGTAAAAGATGAAGTGTCAAAAGCAATTGTTGTACTTGAAAAATGACCTATTACAATTACATTTCCACTTGCATCTGCCGCAAGTCGTTTTCCAGAATCATCACCAGTGCCGCTCATGGATTTTGCCCACAAAGGGTTTCCATAGCTATCGTATTTGGCAATAAATGAATCATTCGTTCCAGCAGCACCTGCATTTGTTAATGTAGTTCCTCCAATTGTTATTGAAGGACTTGAAAAATAACCTGTTACAAAGGCATTTGCATCAAAATCGGTCGTAACATTTCTGATAATTTCATGGTCTGGACCTCCTGAACTTCTAGCCCAACTGAAAGAGCCATCTGCTAAATATTTTACCAGGAAAAAATCTTGTGTTCCACCGCCCGCATTTGTAAGCGTTGTGGAGCCAAATGTGATATACCCACCTGAGAAAAAGCCTCCGATTGTTAGATTGCCAGTTTGATCTGCTGAAACACTTAAGCCAAAATCACTATTAGGTGTTGATGGGCTGAATCCCCAACTATAATTTCCAAGTGAATCATAGCAAACCAGGTACATGTCAGAATGACCAGATCCACCATCAGCATTATAAAATGTTGTAGTGTCAAATGTAATGGAGGCACTTGCGTAACCTCCAGTAAGAAATACGTTTCCGGAAGGGTCGGTTGAAACTGATTGCCCATAGTCATCGTTCAAGCCACCTGCACTTCTGGCCCAAAGGACATTGCCATTATAATCATATTTGACTATAAATATCTCTGTTGTGCTTAATGGAAGAGGGGATGTATTAAAATTTGTAAGTGTAAATGCTCCAAAAGTAATAGTAGGACCAGTGAAGTATCCCGTGACAATAACATTTCCGCTTATATCTGTTGCAATGCAAGATATCTCATCCCAAAAATTGTTTCCAGCTGACCTAGCCCATAGAACATTCCCTGCTGAATCATATTTTACAATGGAAATATCGGGATAAGTGGCAGAAGTGTCGCTATTGTAAAGTATTGTAGTTCCATAAGTAACAGAAGCACTCGTAATTTCACCTCCAGCAAAAACATTCCCGTTTGCATCTGTTGCCACACTAATTGTTGCATCATCTTTGTTTCCTCCTGAATTATTTGCCCATAAAAAAGTAGGAGACTGACTTTTTGCAATAAAACTCAAGCCAATAAAGGCGAGTATTAAAAAAATATATTTTGATTTCATTGTATTGTAAAGATACTAAAATTAAGAACGACTCTAAATTTTTGAAGATGCCTAAATAATTTTCTAACAATCTTCTGTTTTTCCCTTTTTTATTTTATTTTTAGAGAAGATTAAACCAAACATAATTATGGCTAAAAATTATAAGTTAAAGGATGTAAAAGTCTATTCGTCTGATGAATGGATGGCGAACGCAACTAAGAAGTATCGTACCGTTTTTGACAAAATGGAAACGACTTATTTAAGAACAGAATTCTCGTTTTACAACAAGTTATTTGATGAAGCAGAATGGAATGCAAAAATTACATTGAAAGCGATTTCGCTGGATGGAGCTACTCGTAAAGAATTGTGTTCTATTGATTCAACCATCACAATTAAGATGGACGAAAACATTGTTTACGTTCGTGATGGCTGGGGAACACCTAACGAAGGAACATTTTGGTTCAAAGGTGATTATTTATGGGAAGCTTATATCGACAATGAATTAGTCGGGTCTAAAAAATTCTTTGTGGAAGATGTTGGGAAAGTATCAGCTTCCTATAATCCATATTTCAGTGTAGAATCTGTAAAGTTGTTTTCGGGTCCGTTTGATGGCTGGAACATTACCAATAGAACCTACTATAAAAAACTCGACAGAAGCAAAACGCCATACTTATGGGTAGAGTTTAAAATGAAAACAAAACCAACCACCGATTGGAATTACGAATTCTTTTTCAATTTTTATGACGATGCTGGTCAACCGAAAGGACAAAGTATGCGTACTGGAGTAATTGAAAAAGGAAAACAAGATACTGTATTTGCTATCGATGCAGGTTGGGGAAGTGAATCGGCCGGCTCATGGAAAGATGATAAATATACTGTTGAAATCGTTTTTATGGATACGCTTGTTGCACTTATCCCTTTTGAAATGGGGGATGTTGCAGAAGAAGGTGAAATGACTCCATTGGTTGCTGCAGAACAATCGTTGCAAACGGTTGCTGCCGTTACCACTACACCGGTGGAAGAAGAAACCATTGAACAATTGCTTGCAAAAATTGACGAGTTAGTTGGAATGGATGAAGTGAAAAAGAATATCAAGGATCATATCAACTATATTAACTTCATTAAACTTCGTAAAGAAAAAGGATTTGAAGATTCCGGTAAAATTAATTTGCACAGCGTGTTTACCGGAAATCCCGGTACGGGAAAAACAACAGTCGTGAACATGCTTGGAAAAATCTATAAAAAAATGGGTTTGTTGTCGAAAGGGCATGTGAAAGAAGTGGATCGCTCTGATTTAGTAGCACAATATATCGGTCAAACCGCTCCGAAGGTAAAAAAGATGATTGAAGAAGCTAAAGGTGGAATTTTATTCATTGATGAAGCTTATTCTTTAACGCGAGCGAAAGAAGATTCAAATGACTTCGGACATGAAGTCTTGGAAATATTAATCAAAGAGATGAGCGATGGAACAGGCGATATTGCTATTATGTGTGCCGGCTATCCGAAAGAGATGACCAATTTTGTGGATTCAAATCCAGGATTGAAATCTCGTTTTAGTCATTACTTCCATTTTGAAGATTATATGCCGGAAGAAATGTTCGCAATTGCTGAGTTAGCTGCGAAGAAAAAAGGAGTAACCATCACTGCTGAAGCGAAAACATTTATGGAAGAGATGCTGGTGGAAGTATATCGTACCCGCGACAATTCCTTCGGAAATGCTCGTTATGTTTATTCATTGGTGGATGAAGCGAAAATGAATTTAGGATTGCGACTGATGAATCATCCAAATGTAAATGAGCTGACCAACGAAGTGCTTTCTACCATTGAATTAGCAGACATGCAAAAAGTATTTGCTGCCCAAGGGAAAAAGAAACTGAGCTTGGAAGTGAACGAAAAATTGTTGAAAGAAGGCTTGGCAGAGTTAAATGCATTAACCGGAATGAATTCTGTAAAAGAAGAAATCAACGAATTAGTAAAATTGGTTCGCTTCTATAAAGAAACCGGAAGAGATGTATTGAACAAGTTTTCATTGCATAGCATCTTTACCGGAAATCCCGGAACCGGAAAAACAACAGTAGCTCGCATCGTTGCAAAAATTTATAAAGGCTTAGGTTTGTTAGAGCGCGGACATATTGTGGAAGTTGATAGAGAGGGCCTGGTTGCAGGATGGGTCGGGCAAACCGCTACAAAAACTGCGGAAAAAATTGAAGAAGCACAAGGTGGAATCTTGTTTATTGATGAGGCCTACGCTTTGGCGAATGGTGCAACAGGTCATGATTTCGGACAAGAAGCCATTCAAGTGATTTTAAAGCGGATGGAAGATTTGCGTGGACAATTTGGTGTAATCGTTGCCGGTTATACGGATAATATGCACGAGTTTATTGAATCCAATCCTGGGTTGAAATCGCGTTTCGACCGTACCTTTAATTTTACAGATTATTCAGCAGAAGATTTGTATACCATCACACTTGCAATTTTAGCAAAAGAAAAAGTAACACCAGATGCAGAAGCGGAAGCGCATTTAAAAGCGTATTATACACATTTACATAACAATCGTGATAAACATTTTGGGAATGCACGAACAGCTCGAAATGTGGCTGCAGAAGCAATTAAAAACCAACATCTCCGTTTGGCAGAAATGCCGGCCGCTGAGCGAACTCCGGCACATTTAAGTATGCTAACGTTGAGTGATGTGAAAGAATTTGAAATTGGTGCAACTCAACGTGCTAAAGGAAGCAGTTTAGGATTTAAAATTGGTGGATAATATTCTTTAACTTAAATTCAGATGAGCAAGAAAATACTCTTAATTGCATTGTTGATTTTAAATAGCGTTGTGCTTTTAGGTCAAATATGGCCTGAAGGTGTACCTCCCTTTGCTCGCATTATAAATATTGGGTTTCTTTCACTCACGTTTTTATATTTTATTTTACAACTCATTAAAAAAAGAAAATAAAAAATACTTATGCAATCAAAAGCGACAACTGTAGATCAATACATGGCTGAATTGCCGGAAGACCGAATTGAAGCAATGACGAAATTGCGGAAAGAAATTTTGAAAAATCTTCCGAAAGGATTTCAGGAAACAATGGGATATGGAATGATAACCTATGTAGTACCGCATTCACTTTATCCGGATGGTTATCATTGTAAGCCTGCTGATCCCTTACCATTTGTATCAGTTGCTAGTCAAAAGAATTTTATTGCCTTTTATCACATGGGCATCTATTCTGATCCTAAATTGTTGGAATGGTTTACAAAAGAATATCCAAAACATACGGATGCAAAATTGGATATGGGTAAAAGCTGTATTCGTTTTAAGAAGCCGGAAAAAATTCCGTTCAAATTGTTTGGTGAGCTAATGGGTAAAATGACACCAAAAGATTGGATTGCAAAGTATGAAAGTGCATTCAAGAAAAAGAAGTAGCACATCAGAGTCGGAAACCCAACATGAAAACCAAATGGTTGGCTTTGATATTTAAATTGTTGGTTTGGTTATTTCCATCGTAATGCAATCTTGAAATGCCATAACGATAGGTAAATTCAAAAAAGACGGCTCTACCGGTGTTACGCATGTTGTATTGAATACCCAAACCTCCCTGATAAAATGCATTCAATCCCTTTGTGACGCGCTGGTTTTCATAATCAATATTGTCCTTTCCATCATAAACGGTAATTCCGGTAGAATCGTTAGAAATGACGGTATAAGAGGAAAAAATATAACGTGCTCCAATCCCTCCAAGAAAGTAAGATGAGTATAGATGCGCTTTTTCTGAGATAAATGAAATCTTCAGCATCAACGGCAATTCAACCTGATTCACTCTTATTTCATGCAGGTAAGCGAATGTTTCGTCAAATACATAGGTGTACCCAGGTGCTTTGTAATAGCCTTTAAAGGTGAATGCTTGGTTCAAATAATCTAATCCCAACAAAATATTGGTACGCCTTCCTAAAAGAATTTCAGATTTATACGAAACGCTAACTCCGAGCTTTGCTTTTGTGTTTAGGGTATGCTCTGGATGGTTTTTATAAAACGATTTCACCGGCCCGACACTTAAACGGTGCTTGACTTTCCCTTTGCGGTAAGGCATACCGTCTTGTGAAAAAGTAAGTAGAGGTAAGAGAATGAGTAGTAAAAATAAATTACCACTAAGACACTTAGTCCACTTAGATTCACTAAAATTTAGGTAGTTTCGAGAATTCATCGGTTACTAAAGGTACAAGTTCTTTTGTAATGTTATCACAATTAAAGTTAATCAATAACCCTTTTGGTTTTCCAGTTAGTTTTAGATACGAAAGTAGTTGAGCCTTAAAAACTGGCAAAACAAAATCGACTGATTTTAATTCAACAATAACTAAATCGTTTACCAGTAAATCTAACTTTAAGGGATTGCCTAATTTTTTTCCTTTGTAGATTATAGGAACTAAGGTTTGGCAATTTACAATCAAACTGTTTGCTTTTAATTCTTCAATTAAACATTCTTCATAAATTGATTCTAATAAGCCTGGTCCCAAATGTTTGTGTACTTCTATCGCGCAACCAACAATTTTATAAGAAATATCATTCACCTCTTGCTGTGTACTCATAAATATTTGTTTCTTCTTCTTCTTCTTCTTCTTAGTGTTTCTTCATGTTCTAAGTGCCTTAGTGGTATAAATCAATAAGGCTTCTCATAAACCTTTTCACCATTCACAAAAGTAAAAATCACTTTCGTTTTTGGAACCTCATCCATGTTACATTTCATAATATCCTCTTCCAGAATTACAAAATCCGCAAACTTTCCGATTTCAATACTTCCTTTTTCTTTTTCTTCAAAGTTAGCGAATGCTCCCCAAATAGTCATTCCACGCAAGGTGTTTTCTCTTGATAAGGCATTCTCCATTTGAAAGCCGCCTTCAGGGAATCCTTTTAAATCTTTTCGAGCTACTGCAGCATAAAACGTATACATTGGATTAATATTTTCTACCGGGAAGTCTGTTCCCAATGCAAGTAGTCCAGCTTTTTTTAATAATTCATTATAAGCATAAGCATATTTTACGCGCTCATCTCCTAATCGGTCTTTTGCCCAATACATGTCAGAAGTTGCATGTGTAGGCTGAACAGAAGGGATCATGCCGGAATAATATTCAAAATCATCTTTGTCAATGACTTGTGCATGTTCAATTCTCCAGCGATAACTAATTGGAGCCGGGCTTGCGGTACTATTGGATATTAGTGTTTTTAAATACGTCTGTGAAATCAATCGTGCTGCGGAATCGCCTATACAATGTGTATTCATTTGAAATCCTTTATTGCGGATAAGGGTTGCTGCACTGTCATAATGTTGTGGATGACTCAACAAAAATCCTTGTCCTTCTGGTTTATCAGAATATGGTTGCAATAAACAAGCACCTCTTGACCCTAAAGCACCATCGGCATAAAATTTAAAAGAACGAACATTCAATCGCTCGGTTTTGTAGGGTCCCGCTTTTAAGTAATAGTCTGCATTTTCTTTGTTGTCTGTCAACATTGCATAGATGCGCATTTTTAGTTCACCACTTTTTTGAAGTTCATCGATGTTATCGATAATTATTTTTTCTAATCCTGCATCATCCACTGTAGTTAATCCTACTGCAAAACAATTTTTTTGAGCAGCTAATAATGAATTTTTGATGGCAGCTTTTGTAGGTTTTGGAATTACTTTTTTTACTAAATCAACAGCATTGTCAATCAGTATACCTGATAATCCATCGAATGGTACTTCAACCATTTCGGAGAAGGCAACTTTTTTTGTAACTCCCATTCTGCCTCCTTCCATCATCTCCCATTTATTAATATTGGCAGTTCTTAATGCCGTGGCATTAGCAAGCGCTGCATGTCCATCAATTCGTTCTATGAAGATAGGAGTGTTTGGGAATAAGCTGTCGAGTTTAAAACGGTCAGGATATTCTTTTACATCCCAGTCGTTTTGATCCCAACCACGGCCAACAATCCATTCCGACTGATTTGTTTTTGCATATTCAACAACTTTTTCAATTACTTCTTCAAAAGATTTTGTTCCCACTAAATCCAACTCTTGCAAGCCTTCACCATAACCATAAAAATGACAATGTGAATCGATGAATCCCGGGTATACTGCTTTACCTTCTGCATCAAGTGTTTCTTTAGCTTCGTATTTATTCAGAATGTCTTCGTTTTTTCCAACAGCAACAAATTTTCCATCTTTGATTGCAAAACTTTCTGCATTAGAAAATGTTGAATCTACGGTGTATACGATTGCATTGTGAACGATTAAATCAACTTGCTGTTTAGAAGAACAGGAATTCAAAAATAGAACCAGTAATAAAAAATTGAGAATGTAGAAATCACTGAAAATTTTAATCTTGATTCTTTTGTTTTGCATCTTGATTCTATTTACGAAGTGTAGTTGTCGCATTTGCCTGAACTGTTGGCATAATAATGATGTCGTTGATATTCACATGTGCTGGTCGGCTTGCCACCCAATACACCGTTTCTGCAATATCTTCGGGTAATAAGGGTTGTAATCCTTTGTATACATTTTTTGCACGATCTTCATCACCATTAAAACGGACAATAGAAAACTCGGTTTCAACCATTCCCGGATTGATGGCTGTAACTTTTATGTTGTGAGGCAGTAAGTCGATGCGCATGCCTTTGTTTAATGCGTCAACAGCATGTTTGGTTGCGCAATACACATTCCCGTTTGCATATACTTCCTTGCCTGCAATAGAGCCAATATTTATAATGTGACCGAATCCGTTTTTTACCATGATGGGTGCAATGGTGCGTGTCATGTATAACAATCCTTTGATATTGGTATCAATCATGCGTTCCCAGTCATCAATGTTGCCTTCTTGTATCGTGTTTAAACCGGCAGCCAATCCGGCATTGTTCAGCAATACATGTATTTGTTTCCAGTTTTCTGGAATTGAAAGGATTGCAGTTTCAACTTCTTTTAAATCGCGCACATCAAAATTCAAAGCAAGTACATCAATGTTGTAGTTTGATTTCAATTGTTTTGAAAATTCATCCAGGCGTTCTTTTCTTCTACCTGTAATAATGATGTTGTATCCGTTTTTTGCGAATTGCTCTGCAGATGCTTTTCCTATTCCTGCTGTTGCTCCTGTGATAAATGCGATTTTTTTATTCATTGTGTGCTTGTTGTATTCAAGTTTTGTGTTGTGGATGTTCCTTCACAAATATACGATTTACATTTTTGTTTTTCCCAACAAAAAAGCAGTGGTAAATGCCACTGCTTTTTATGTAAATTTTATGAATCGAATTAGGATGTAGTATTTAGTTTACTGTGCTTTTTGCTGTAGCCAAAATAAATTAACAACCCAATCAATAACCAGATTCCAAATCAATCCAATTGGACAAGCCTAATTCTGCCATCATATATAAGCAGCTGGTGAGTCCAAGCAATGGAATGAGTGAAAGGTTTTCTACAAAAGCCCAAACAACCAAAGCGAATGAAATAAGAATAAATATCCACATCGGTATTTTATGTTTAAACAAACTGAATCCGGATTCAAATTTTAACTCGTCAGAAATTGGTAGCCCTTGAATGAGATTTGCGTAAGCAGTTTCATCTAAACTGCTCATATAGGTTTCAACATCATTGTTGTTTGCAGCGAATTGTAAGCTGTCGGTGTAAACTAAATGTGTTTTGATGTCCGTAATCTGATTTGTATTTAATGAAGTAACAATTGTTGTAGCATCATTCATTTGTTTTTCATTGGTGATAAAAGCAACTGTTGCTTCTTTATTATAGGTGAAAGAAAGAACAACTGCTAAGATAACCAGAACCGGCATAATAAATTTTGCATTGATATACGGTGTTTTAAATTTTCCTCGCGGAATATCCTTTTTATTTTGAAGGACCAACACTCCTGCACATACTAACACAAATGCGAAGAGTGTTCCAATGCTGCATAAATCGGTTACCATGGTGAGGTTCATGAATAATGCAGGAACAGCAACAACAAATCCAACAACGATAGTTGCAAACGAAGGTGTTTTGTATTTCGGATGAATTTTAGAGAACTTTTTAGGTAGTAATCCATCGCGACTCATACTCATCCAGATACGAGGTTGTCCCATTTGGAATACCAATAAAACGCTTGCCATTGCAACAACAGCACTCACGGCAATAATTCCGGACATCCATTTTAAATTCAATTTTTCAAATACGAAAGCAAGTGGGTCGCCAACGTTTAGTTCAGAATAACTTACCATTCCGGTAAGCACTAATGCAATGATGATGTATAAAATAGTACAAATGATAATTGCCCACATCATCCCTCTTGGTAAATCTCGTTGTGGGTCTTTACATTCTTCTGCTGTTGTAGAAATCGCATCAAAGCCGATGTAAGCAAAGAAAACCGCTGAGACACCTTTTAAAATTCCTCCTAATCCGTTTGGAGCAAATGGATCCCAATTATTCGTATCAACATAAAATACACCAACCGCAATTACCAACAAGATGATGCAAAGTTTGATGACTACCATTAAGTTGCTGGCATTGCGTGATTCTTTCATACCGCGATAAACTAACCACGTGATAAAAATGATAATCATTAATGCAGGTAAATCGGCAATCAAGTGAAGTGGTCCAAGTGTTGGTGCAGTAGTCCAGGCAATATGAGCAGCCTGTGTTGCACTGCTTAGATTTTCAAATGTTTTTCCGCTCTGCATTAACGCAATTGCATCTTCATAGCCTTTTGACGCAGTCAGGTAATCCATTTGAATCCATTGCGGGAGATGAATACCACCGCTGTTTAAAAGTCCGGTAAAATAATCGCTCCAGGAGATTGCAACGGTAATGTTTCCAATACCATATTCCATAATCAACGCCCATCCGATAATCCATGCAATTAATTCCCCAAATGCAACATAAGAATAGGTGTAAGCACTTCCGGATACAGGAACCATGGATGCGAATTCAGCATACGCAAATGCTGCAAATCCGCAGGCAATTGCAGTAAATAAAAATAGAAAAATAACAGCCGGACCACCATCTGCACTTGCTTTTCCGATGGTGCTAAAAATTCCTGCTCCAATAATTGCAGCAATACCAAAGGCTGCCAAATCTCGAACTCCTAAATGTTTACCCAAGGCATGCCCATCTGCTTCTCCATCTTTTGCAACTTGTTTTAAAATATCATGCACCGACTTTTTTCGAAATAAACTTTTAAAACTCATAGATATTTTTTTAGTGTTATTGAACAAATTTAAACTAATTTATTAATTCAGTATTTTTTTCAGAAAAGGTAATTTGTTCACTAATTTTTTTTTGTCTAAAATGAACAATAAAGCAATTAGGAAAAAAGGTAATGCAATAGTTTTGTAACGAGCAATTGCGCCAAGGATGGGCGTTGTTTCACCAATGATTAAAAATTGAATGAATACAAATGAGATGCAAAATAAAAAGAGTTGCCAACAAATTTCTTTGAACGGTTTTAGAAAAAGGAGACTTGTAATAAATATAAAGAGTATAAAAATTGTTTCGAGTCCGGATAACAACATTAGCGGTGATTTGAGCTCCCAAATAAATGGACGAAGGAAAGTGTTGGTGAGGGCTTGCGGACCGTTTTTTAGAAAAGAGGAGAAGGTTGGATCCAGTCGATTGATTTCTATAAGGCTGTTTGCTGTTGGAATTGGATTGTGATTTGAATCGGTGAGTTGCCCTGTTGCCAATAAGTTGAATTCATATTGTTTTTGTGAAAGCGTGACCAATGGATTTTGGATAGATGTAAATGAATCGATGTTTAATCCAAGAACCCCAATTATACTAAGGATGATTACTAATTTTATAAATGCGGGAGGTGTTGTTGCTTTGTTGGACCATACCAATAAAGCAATGCTTGGAAAAATGGCTAACCAAACATAGAATTTTGAAAAGGCCAACAATAAAGCTGTGGCGATGCAAATCAGGATTGCTTTTTTACTGAATAATTTATCGGAATAATAGATGAGTAACCCTAGCGCAAAAAGGATTAACCCTTCTTTTAAAACGCCTGAACCCCAAAATAGAACCGAAGGCAAAAGAAAAACGGCAAAAAGCAATTCTCGTTTTTTGTCCAGGAGTTGATTGACAAATGTTTTATAGATGGCTGTCAGTCCTATTAATGAAAGAAAACAAATCACAACAGTGTGAACGTTATAATAGCCAAATGAAAAAAGACGCACCAATGCATTGAAGCGAATGATGGTATGGCTGTCGTTATAAATACTGCTGTCAACTTTTCGGGCCCAATAATTCATTTCTGTATAATAGTGGTCGAAAGCAGGTGTATTGTTTCCGATTCCAAATAACAATTTAAAGTAATCAATCGGATTTGTTTTTAAGGTGTTAAAAATGACTTCGCTGTCGTCAAAGTATTTATAAATGTCAGCAGTAGCCCGGTCGGTATAATAAAAAGTATAGATGGCCCAGAGTGAAACTCCAAAAATTACCTTCAAAATGAACAAGAGGGAGAACATACGTTTGGAGATTCCATCCACGTCAAAGAAGCTCATCTTGTTGATAATAAAGATGAAAAGGGCTGAATATGCAAGAGTTACTATAATTTCCAAGATGCTATTTTGCTCAATTTATCCCCAAATATAGCAATTCAAAAACTGTTGAAAACTCTAAATAAATTATTCCTTCCGGTAGGGTGGTTTTAAGTAAATTTGAGCTCCTTAAAAAGGAAAGAATTGATTTAAGAATTTTAGAGTTAGTGCGTGAATCAAAAGGAGTTTGAGCATCGAATTCATTGACTTTTTCCAATACTTTCTGAGAGGATTCAAAAAATCAACAAAAATCAAAAATTCAACAACTTATTTATATGTCAACAACAGCGCAAGATCAATTAACTACGGTAGAAACAGCTAAGAAATTAGGTTTGTTAGAAGATGAATTTGAAAAAATTAAAGCAATACTTGGAAGAACGCCCAATTTTACGGAGTTAAGTATCTTTTCGGTGATGTGGAGTGAGCATTGTTCTTATAAAAATTCTATCGTTTGGTTAAAAAAGCTCCCTAAAAAAGGGCCTTATATCTTGGCAGAAGCAGGAGCAGAAAATGCCGGTTTGGTGGATATTGGTGATGGCTTGGGTTGTGCTTTTAAAATCGAATCACATAATCATCCGAGCGCATTGGAGCCTTATCAAGGAGCGGCTACCGGTGTAGGTGGAATTAATCGTGATATTTTCACGATGGGTGCCCGACCAATTGCACAAATGAATTCTTTACGTTTTGGAGATATCAAGTTGGATAAAACGAAATGGTTAGTAAAAGGTGTGGTGAAAGGAATTGGTGATTACGGAAATGCTTTTGGAATTCCAACCGTTGGCGGTGAAGTGTTTTTTGATGATTGCTACAATGTTAATCCTTTGGTGAATGCATTCAGTGCCGGAATTGTGAAATCAGGGGAAACTGTTTCTGCTACTTCTTACGGTGTTGGAAATCCTGTATTCATTGTTGGGTCAGCAACCGGAAAAGATGGAATTCATGGAGCGACTTTCGCTTCAGCGGATATTACAGAGGATTCAGCAAAAGATTTACCAGCAGTGCAGGTAGGTGATCCTTTTCAAGAAAAATTATTGTTGGAAGCAACCTTAGAGGTGATTAAAACCGGTGCAGTAATTGGAATGCAAGATATGGGGGCAGCCGGAATTACTTGTTCTACTTCCGAAATGAGTGCAAAGGGTGAGCATGGAATGGACATATGGTTGGATCGAGTACCTACACGCCAAGCGAATATGCAGCCTTTTGAAATTTTACTTTCCGAATCACAAGAACGAATGTTGATTGTGGTGAAAAAAGGCAGAGAAAAAGAAGTACAAAAAGTATTTGATAAATGGGATTTGAATTGTGCGATGATTGGCACAGTAACCGATACCAAACGTATTAAGTTTTATGTTGGTGACGATTTAGTTGCGGATGTTCCTGCTCATGATTTAGTATTAGGTGGTGGCGCCCCGGTGTATCACCGCGATTATAAAGAACCTGCTTACTTTAAAGAGTCCAAAAAATTCAACATCGATTCAGTTGAAATTCCGAAAGATCTAAAAGCGGTATCTAAATTTTTAATTGCTCATCCAAACATTGCTTCCAAACAATGGATTTACAATCAATACGATTCGATGGTGGGGACAGCGAATATGAGCACGAATGCTCCTTCGGATGCAGCCATCGTTAATATTAAAGGAACCAACAAAGCAATTGCCTTAAAAGTGGATTGTAATTCACGTTATGTAAATGCTGATCCGGAAGTTGGATGTGCCATAGCTGTTTCTGAAGCAGCTAGAAATATTGTTTGCAGCGGAGCAGAACCTTCTGCCATAACCAATTGCTTAAACTTTGGTAATCCATACAATCCGGAAGTGTATTGGCAATTTGTGAATGTGATTAAAGGAATGGGTAGTGCCTGCATTAAATTTGAAACACCTGTAACCGGTGGTAATGTTAGTTTTTACAATCAATCATCGTATGAAGGTCCTGTTTTTCCTACTCCAACAATTGGTATGTTAGGTGTGATGAAGGATAAATCAAACCGCATGACATTGAATTTTAAAAACGAAGGGGATTCTATTTATTTAATCGGTAGTTCTAAAAATTGTATTTCTTCTTCTGAATATTTATACTCCTATCATAAAATAAAAAACACTCCAGCTCCATTCTTTAATTTGGATGAGGAATATGAAGTGCAAAAAGCGGTAAAATCGTTAATCACCAATAAAGTAGTTCAATCAGCGCACGATTGTGCTGATGGCGGTTTGTTCATTACACTACTTGAAAGTGCAATGCCAAATGGATTAGGATTTGATATTAGCTCTGACGAAGAAGTTCGTAAAGATGCCTTCTTATTCGGTGAAGCACAAAGCCGTGTTATTGTCTCCGTTAAAAAATCAGATGAAGATAAGTTCATTGATTTGATGATGGCTTCAAAAGCAGAGTTTGAATACCTTGGCGATGTGAAAGGGAAAGAGATGATTGTGGATGATCAATCATTTGGAACTGTAGCGGAAGCAAAGCAAGTATTTGATACAGCTTTGGGTGATTTGTTAAAATAGGATTTCTATTTAATCCAACTATATTTGGTGCGCCATTGTGAGTTTTGTTGAAGATCTTACAATGGCGTATTAACAAAGTGAATCAATGAAGAAAACGCTACTCTCATTTCTTTTTATATTTTGTTTTGCTTTTTCGTTTTCACAAAATTCGGCTCTCGAATTTTATAAAAGTGCTATTCTTAACGACTCTCAAAAAGATTATACTGCCGCATTGCATGATTTAGACAATGCCATTTCTCAAAATCCCAATTATGATAGTGCTTATTGTTTGCAAGGTTTTATCAATTATAAAATGGGCGAATATAAAATTGCCATTAAACTTCTGGATAAAGCCATCAAATTAAATCCCAACTATTTTGATGCCATCAACGGCAGAGGCATTGTAAAAGCACAAATTAAAGATTACATCGGGGCAATAAAAGATTTTAATAAGGCAATCGAACTAAATCCAACAAAATCAAAAACATATTACAATCGTGCTTTAGCAAAAGCACATTTGGACGATTACGATGCTGCAATTAAAGATTTGGATAAGTCGATTTCCTTTGATTCCAATTATTCTAATGCATTTTACAGTCGTGCATTTTGGAAAGATATTTCCGGAGATTATACCGGAGCTGTTGCGGATTATAAAAAAGTTTTGGAATTAGATCCAAACTATCGTGAAGCATATATCGGACTTGCAACTACCTTGTATCAGCACGGTGATAAAGGTCCGGCTTGCGAGTTGTTAAAAACAGCAGCAGAAAAAGGAAGCATCATGGCTGATGAGTTAGTTACTAAACTCTGTAATCCATGATTAGACAAATTACATTTAGTTTATTTTTATTCCTTTGCAATGTTTCGTTTGCACAGATTTCTTTTAGTGTATCAAAGCAAGATGTAAAGTGTAACCGTACCGTTTTAGGTGAATTGGAAATTTTGGTGACTTCTTCTTTAGGACCCTATTCTTTTAATTGGAATACCGGTGATACAACCAGTACCCTGCAGAATTTGAACGAAGGAGTATATACGGTTTTGATTACAGATGATGTAGGAAATGATACAAGTGTATCGATTGAAATTAAAGTATCTCAATGTGAGATGGCTCCTGAAATTGTTTTTACACCAAATAATGATGGAATCAATGATACCTGGTTTATTTTAAATGCGAACTACTTTTCAAAAGCACGGTTTATGGTATTCAATCGCCTAGGACAAAAAGTGTTTGAGCAAAATGGGTTATATCAACTTTGGGATGGTAAAGATTTGTTAGGAGTTGCACTTCCTGATGCCAGTTATTATTATGTGATTTATCACGATCAATCGGATGAAAGTTCAATTATAAAAGGATGTGTTTCAATTGTAAAATGAAAAAATATAAACTCTATATCCTATTATTATTGATTCCTTTTTCAGGAGTCGCACAGCAGTCGGCTCAGTACTCACAATTCATGATGAATGAGTATGGGCTAAATCCGGCTGTTGCGGGTTCTGGTAAAGGTTTATATATAATGGTTGGAAGAAGAACGCAATGGCGTGGATTTTCTTTAGCACCTGAAACAAATTTTGCTAGTATAACAAAAGCCTGGGGTAAAAAAGGATACAAATATTATTGGCATGGAGTAGGAGCGTATGTAGAGCAAGATAAATTTGGGATTTTTACAAATAAAGCTGCATACGGATCGTATGCCATCCATTTAAAATTATCATCGAAATATTATTTAAGTTTTGGTGTAGCAGCTGGCATTAAAAGTGTCGGGCTTACAAATACTGTTTTTAATGAATTTGACCCTGCTTTGTCGCAAAACGGACCGAAAGTACTGTTGCCGGATATTATTCCGGGATTATATCTTTACTCAAAAAAAGTTTCAATCGGAATTTCTATAAGAAATCTGTATAAAAACACATTACGTCAAGGGAGTAAAGAAATCGGAACAGGAAGTAGGTTGCTACCAACAGCGGTATTTACAGCTAGTAAAAAATTTAAATCGGCAGGGTACGATTTTGTATTCGTACCGGGAATTAATATTCAATCCAATTTTATTGGAATCCCTTCTTCCCAATTTAATTTTATGACCTATTACCGTCAACGTATTGGAGTAGGAGTGACCTATCGCATGCACGATGCTGTTTCTGCAATGATTCAGATTCGGGTGTTAAAAAATGTGGTGATTGGATTTGCATATGATTATACGATTTCTCAATTTCGCTCGGCAAATGCTAATTCTACTGAGTTTATGATGGGGATGACTCCTGTTATGAGTAGCGAAGGGTATGATAAACCGAATGGAGCAGCAGATTGTCCTAAATTTGATTTTGATTTTTAACTGTGAAAGAATTTTTAAAAAAACTCTGGCGTTTTACCTGGAAAGCTGCAATGTGGTTTTTGATTGTCAGCATCGTTTCCGTTGTATTTTTTAGATGGGTGCCAATTCCTGTTACTCCCTTGATGTTGATTCGATGTGTAGAACAAAAAATGGATGGTAAAGAAATGAAACTTGAAAAAGATTGGGTTTCCCTTGATGAGATTTCACCAAGTTTGCAATTAGCGGTTGTGTGTTCGGAAGATCAAAATTTCATCAAGCACAATGGCTTTGATTTCGAAGCAATCGAAAAGGCGATGGATTATAACGAAACGCATAAAAAAACACGGGGCGCAAGTACGATTAGTCAGCAAACTGCAAAAAATGTTTTTCTTTGGCCAGGCAGAAGTTACATTCGAAAAGGATTTGAAGTCTATTTTACTTTTTTAATTGAAACATTCTGGAGTAAAGAACGCATCATGGAAGTTTACCTAAATGTAATTGAAATGGGGAATGGTGTTTACGGAGCTCAAGCTGCATCTAAAACCTTTTTCAAAAAGGATGCAAAGTATATGAGCAAATCCGAATGTGCAACCATTGCCGCAGTATTGCCCAATCCGCGAAAGTTTAATGCAGGCAAGCCGAGTGGATATATTCAAGGAAGAAAAAATTGGGTCATGAATCAAATGAATTTATGGGGAGGCGTATTGAAATATGAAGAACCAGAAGAGAAAGAGGTGAAGAAGAAAAAGAAAAGGTAACGCACCGGTTTTCTAATTTCCGAAGTATAGATTAATTGTTTCTTTCCAAATAATATTTTCTGGAGTAAGTTCCCGGATTTGCATGATCCCCTTCTTCAAAATCATAATTCACATATTTCATTCCTTTTAACTCTGTAAGTGTAAATGTTGTTACCGACATATATTCATCCGCTCCTGTGCTTCCCATTTGTTGTGTTAAAAACGTACTTTCTTTTATTTTAACGAAGATGGTATCATTTGAAATCTTTCTGAGGTCAAGATGCACGGAAGAATTGTTAGAATTTATAAATTCGATTATCTTTTGGGGTGTTAAAAGTTCAGGCTTTGCTTCTTGGTTTTTTATCGGTGTTGAAGTAGCATAGTCGTATATCCAAATAGAGGTACTATCATTTTTGGTAATTGTAGCAATTGATTTGGCTTGTTTTTCTTTTGAAGGAGTTGATGCGGAATCTGCATTGCCATTCTGGCTGTTGGATTCACTTGTATTGTTACAAGCTAACAATACAAGCGTAATCAGAAAGCATCCTGCTTGTATTTGAAGATTGTGAAAAAGCTTTTTTGTCTTTGCCATCTCAGGTTTATCAATACATGATTCTGCACTTTGGCAATAATGCCTTTAATACAGCTATGTCAAACTCTTTAAATGTATTGCCTCTCAAATCAAGCACTTCCAAGTTTTGCATCACACTAATATTCTCTGAAATAAACGTCAGTTGGTTGTTCTGCACCGACAAATATTTTAAGTTTTTTAATTTGAATACCCGTTTATTTAGTTCCGTCAATTGGTTGTCATCTAAAATCAATATTTCCAAGGTGCTTATTTTTGCAACAGTTTTTGGAATCTCTTTTATTCCACATCGTGTCATCGTAATGCTTTTTAATTTTTTAAATTCTGCAAAACTCTGTGGAAGCGTATCGAGTTTTGTATTGTAAAGCAAGATACTACTCAGATTACTCAGATATCCAATTGAATTAGGGAAATAAAAAGTATCGGCTTTGTTATTTTGAATTTCTAGCACTTTTAATTTTCCTAAGTATGCAATTTCGTAAGGTAATGAATCCAGCTGCGAGCCGTGGAAATGAATTTCATTTAACATGGATAAATTGCCAATGTCTTTTGGTAATGTCGTGATAGGATTTTCAAAACAGGCGAAATAAACCAGATTGCTGAGGTCTTTTAATTCAGCGGGCAGTTGTGTAAGTCCATTTCCGTTTAATTGCAATACTTGTAGTTGTTCAAACTTTCCAATTTTTGGAAACAATTTCGGATCGATGGGTTGGTTATCTAATTTTAACTTGTAAACGACTTTGGGTTCTTTTAAAGCTTCTTTTATATTTGTATAGGTCATTGCTCCCGGAGGGCCATATTTATCAAATGGGTCAAGGTCTTCTTGAGCAACAATTGAAAAAGAAAACAGTAAAAGAGTAGCGAGCAATAATCTATTCATAAAACACACATTTATTGTATAATCAAGCGCATGATTAACTCTTGTTCCTCAACATCCAATTTTAAAAGATAAATTCCTTTTGATAAATTCAACTTGGTTTTATCAATGATGAGTTGGTGTTGGCCACTAGGTTGATTTTGTTTCTGCAGCAATACAATTTGTTTGCCAAGAACATCTATTAGCGAAATTTCAATTTCAGAAGCGTCATTTAGTTGGTAGGCGATAGTTGTTGTTTCAGAAAAGGGATTTGGATAAGCAATAAAATTCAAATCCTTGGATATGTTCGTGATTTCTGTGGACAATAAAGCAAGTTGTCCGTCAGAGCTTAGGATGCTAGATCGCAAACCTGCACCGTCTTCAGATTGCACACTAAAGTAATAATATTGTCCTGGTGTTAAAGATAAGCCTGAATGTGTTTTAGATATAGACAATGCATTGCTTGTCCAGTTGACAATATCGGTAGCGCCCGGACTTGTTCCGATCGCATACCAATATTCCGTAATTCCTGAATGAGGGTCAGTGCTGTTTGTCCAGTTCGCTGAAAGTTGCGTGAGTGAGTAAGTTGTGTCAATATCAGTGGACGTTCCATCTTCGATAGATACATTGGATGGGTTTGTCCAATCAACATTTACATCCTGTGAACTAATAGCGGATAAATTACCGGCAGCATCTTTTGTAATGGACTTAACTCTGCATGATGGTGAACTCGGATTTGCATTTTGAAAACGAACATCATTTGTTGCGGCAGCTCCCACACTTACTGTCACAGAAGGAAGTCGTGAGCGGTATACTTTTAAATCATTGATCATGTAATCGGAATTTCCATTGCGAAACGAAATAGCATTGCCGGTAGAAAAAGGAGTTGAATCCGTCCAGCTGCCAACAAAATTATTATCCTGATAAACATCCATTTTTCCTGAGATGCGATCATACAAAACTTTGTAATCATACCATTGCCCCGCATTTACAGTCATTGGAACGGAATGTACTAAGCTGAAAACATTACTCACCACTTTGTAAAATTCACAAGCACCGGTTTCAACTCTGAACCATACGAAATAAGAATTTCCTCTGTTGCTAAGTGTTGCATCATCACAAAAGAAATGTAATCCGGCTCGTCTATTTGTGCCTGTTCCGTCAATTTTTCCTTGCCAGTTGTATAAATATCTATTCGATAAGTTTTGTGTGAGTGGCGCCCATATGTTTGTATTCGCATTGGTTTGGTCGGTTTGATTAAGATAACCACCAGTGATACTCCATACTCCGCTTTCTACAGTCCAATCCGGATGAATGGCAGCATCAAAATTATCACTAAAAAATCCATTTCCGTTATTGGCTCTCCATTCGGTACCATTGTTTTCCAACACCTGATAAAAACTTTTTTCAATTCCTGAACCGCCCACATTATCAGTATCCGTAAAGTTTGCGGTAAAATTTGTGGTAACCCATCCGGAAGGAACAGAAACTGTTGTTGTGGGAGCAATTAAATCGACACTGCAATTCCATATCGCTTGAAATCCCGATGCAACTGTTGATACATCAGATTTGTATCGCAAGGTTAATGAATTGCCACTTGCGGTAATTAAACCCGGACTCGCTGTCCCATGATAGAATCCGATGAGCGGTGATGCTGTTGATGGTCCGTTGTAAATCCAAAGTGTATCGTAATTTAGTTCAGTGTTGAATGATGAGAAGTTTAATGTTAATCCGGTTGCACCAGTGGGTGCAATGGTGAAGGTGTAATCTTCTTTGTCGTAATAATTTCTGCTTGGTCCTCCCATATCATAAATGGTATCGGTACAAGGAATGATCGCACAATTAGTAAATTTATCTTGTATTAAATTCCAGAGGTCGTTGTAACCATTGTCGTATCCCAATGCCCAGATTCCTATTCCGCCAATGTTGCGTTGATTCACCAAATCGAATTTATAATCGAATGCTGTTTTGTCATCAATAAATGCCTGCCAATTGTTACCACCACGAACAGATGGAAAATAAGTAGAAAAACTAATCGGATCCCAGGCGCGGGTAGAATAATTGCCGCTTACATTGTTTCGCATGGTTGAGTAGGTTACAGAACTTGTTCCTACGCCAGACGTTGCACTGGGAATACTTGCCGAGGTTGTTGCCCACTCGCGCCCATACCAAGGCAATCCTAAAAGTAATTTTGAATTAGTAGTACCTTGATCTAAATAAAACGTTAACGATTTTGGGAGTGTGTAATTATAGGATGTTTGGAAATTATACAAAGGAGATTCCGGTCCGGCTGTTGAGCTACCGCTATAGTAATAATCGTATCCCATGATGATAAAAAAATCAACATACGGATTCATTGCTGCCATGTCAAATACATTGCTCCAATCAACAGCATACAAACAAATGCTAATTTCGGAGCCGGGAATAGCGGTATGCATTTGATTACACAAATCAATCATGAAGGCAGTAAATGCTGTTCGATGTGATGCGCCCATTCCTTCGAAATCAATGTTGACTCCTTTTGCTCCCCGTGCAGCAACTAAGTTTATTAAGTTGGTGATTAAGGTTTGTTGTGAGGTAGGGCTGGAGAAAAAAGTGGTGTGTCCGCTAAACAAAGTGGCGCATAATGTTACATTCACTCCGTTTGCTTGAGCGGTTGAAACTACACTGGCGGTTGACCAATTGTGGGTGGTAATTGCATTTCCGTTTGCAGAATTTACTTCGTAAGAAAAATAGCAAAGATCTGTTAATCCATTCCAGTCGTAGTTTGCTTCTAGTCCAGCACTCCAGTAGGGATGCCAACCGTAAACGCGTTTGTTTAAATTACAGGCACGACCGAGTGTTTTTTGTTTTGCAATCGGATGTTGGATTCCTGTTTCAAATGTTCTTAAGCTATCCCATTGTTCATTTGTAGAGAAATTATAATGAGCGTATTTTTCTGATTCTTCTTGGTGGATGGATTTAAAAGTATGGCTTGGAAGATTATCACTGCCGGTGCATTTCAAATCTGAATGTGAGAAATCAAATTCCTTTGTTGACGTATCTTGTGAAAGATAAAAATCGATATTTTTCCAAGGCAGACTTCCTCTAACGCATTTTCTTTTTAATGAACTCGTATCTGTTTCCGGAACATATTGTTTGTACTCGTTACTGTTTATTTCACTTTCATCTACATAAAAGGCTTCAACTGAAACCGTTTTGGCAGTTTTAGATACTTGCGCAAGTGCAAGCTTAGAAACACAAATAAAGAAATAGAGCGCAATTTTTTTCACTAGCGAAGAATCAGTTTGATTGTTTTTTGTTCGTTGTTCAGTTGGATCTTGATAAAATACATACCCTTTGCTAATTCCAAATTATCCGCGTTAATAGAAAGCTCTTGTTTCCCGGCACCTTGAGTGGAATTTAATAAACGAATTTCTTTTCCTAATACATCACTCAATGAAATGATAACATCTGTATTTTTAGTTAGTGTATAGGAAATGGTTGTTGAATTTGTAAATGGGTTTGGATAAATGTTAACACCTCCATTTGTCAACTCATCAATTCCTGTGAATAACTGAACGGTTTGTCCGTTGCTTGTAAATACGCTGGAAAGTAATCCCGCTCCATCTTCAGCCTTCACACTGAAGTAATAGGTTTGCAAATTCACTAAACTTAATCCGGTAACCGTCACACTATCACTATACCAATTGTCTGTCCAGTTAACTACATCCGTTGCTCCCGGGGTTGTTCCAATCGCATACCAGTAACGGGCGATTCCTGAATGTGGATCTGACGAAGCACTCCAATTTGCCGACAACGTGGTGGCAGATGTTGTAATTGATATGTCGGCTCCCAATCCATCATTAATTGTATCCACTGCACTTGGCGCAGTCCAATCGATATTGATATTCTGATAAAAGATGGAAGAAAGATTACCTGCAGAATCTGCACAAATGGATTTTACTTTAGCAGCAAAGGTTAATGGATTGGGATTTTGAAAACGGATATCATTGGTAGTTGCCGCACCAACACTTATGTTTGCGCTGAAAGGTGTTCGTGAGCGATAAGTTTTTAATTCGTTGATTGCAAAATTGGCATTGCCGCTTCTAAAGGAAATACCATTTCCGCCCGTTGTGTAGGGCGAACTGTCTGTCCAAGATGTGATGAATTGATTATCTCTGTAAATGCTTATTTTGCCAGTGAAACGATCGTAAATTACTTTGTAATCATACCATTGGCCGGCAACGGTTGTAAATGGTATGTCGACAACAGGAGCACCAAAAACATCACTTACGACTTTATAAATTTGTAATAATCCATCATCCACTCTGAACCAAACAAAATAGGAATTACCTCTGTTCGGCAAGCTTGCATTGTCACAGAAGAAATGGAATCCGGCACGTCTGTTTGTTCCGGTGCCATCAATCTTCCCATAAAAATCATATAAATACCGATTGGATAAGGTCTGATTTAAAGAAGCATAAATGTTTGTGTTGCCGTTTGTTTCATCACTTTGATACAAGGCTCCTGCATTGATCGACCATGAGCCAACTGCACTGGTCCAGTCGGGATGAATGGCCACATCAAAATTGTCAGCAAAAAATCCGTTGTTAGCATTGGCTCTCCATTCGGTTCCATTAAAATCAATCACTTGATAATAGCTTTTTTCTAAACCACTTCCGCCAACATTATCAGCATCCGTGAAAGTAGCAGTAAAATTTGCTGTTTCCCATGCTCCTGGAGTAGCAACGGAAGTTGTGGGAGCAATACTGTCTGTTGTGGTTGCAATGCCTGAAGTGCTCGTCCAATTTGCAATCCATCCAGATGCAATGGTGGAGCAATCGGAGCGAAATTCAATCAGTAATGATCCACCACTTGAAACAATTGTTCCAGGGGAAGTGGTGCCGGTATATTGGCCTATTAAGGGTGCTGCAGTTGTGGCGCCATCATAAATATAGAGATAGTCCCAGTTTAATTCGGTATTAAATGCTGTAAAATTTAAAGTGATAGACGTTGCTCCAGCAGGTTGAATTAATGTTAATAGTCGTTCATCGTCAGCGTAACTTCCCGATGGCCCTCCGCTATCATAAAAATTACCGGTGGAGGAGGTTACGGTTGAGATGCTTGGACTGTTATTGATTAATAAATAATATTTTGCCCAATTCCAATATGGACCGGGATCACTGTGTGATTGCATCGGAAACATTTGATGTCCTTTTATTCGGATGCAACTTCCTTCCAAACAAGAAGTATATCCGCCTGAGCAACCCGGACCTGAATACGTTCGTAAAGGATTGATACCATAACCGCTTGCACAAATATCTCTTACCAATGCTGCAGAGCTGGTATACATGGCGTTGGTATACCAGGCGCCAGAACTTGCATAGCCTTCATGTTCCAAGCCGATGGTATATGGGTTTTCACTTCCTACATGCCAAGCTTTATTTGATTCTAAAACCATTTGTGTGATTTGTCCATCACTTGATCGTAAAACATAATGTGCTGAAACACTTGCAGCACAATTCTGAAACCACGAAATACAGCCGGAATAACTGCCTTCTACATCATGGATGGTTACAGCAGAAACAGCAACTCCACCGCGACCGCTATAGTTGCAAGTTGATGCGGCAGTCCAAAGTGCAGGAGCGTAGTCGGCCGAAAGCATTGATTTAGCATCGAACGTTTCGCCACTCTTCGTTGAAATGCTTTTTTCCGAAAAATTAACTGAGGATGCGCTTAAAACCGCGTAATTATCTGCTCCGAATAGTTTTACGGGATCTAAATTATAATCCGGAAAATGATAGGCTTGTTGATAATTTGCATTCATCAAAAATTGGATGTAACCATATTCTTGTGTTGCTAACGCATAAATTTGTCCGGGTGTGCTTCTTGGTAATTCACTTAGAAAGGTTAAGATGGTTAATTGGTCTTCTATTTTATCGCTTTTGATAGGTAATAATTTTTTTGCTTTTGAAAAAGCAGCAGCATACGCCAGAATGCTTTTCTCGGGATCAGCAATGATTTCATTAACAGGAATCATGGACAGGTCGGAGACAATAACCAGATTGTTGAAAAAGTAATTTTTTCCGTCCAGCGTTAACCCCATTAATCCATAAGCATTGGGTATTCCGGTACAGCTTTCTGATTCGGTTGAAGCATGTGTGATATGTGAAAATCGTGTATTGCAAAATGAAACGGCTTCAAGTATCCCTCTCGGAACTTCCGGATACATCGAATAGGCTTTTTCAAAAGATTTAGCAAAAGGATTTGCTAGAATATCGTTTGCCTTACATGAAATAATAAGTGAGATAAATGTTGAGAAAAGTAGTAGCTTTTTCATCAGAAATGTGTTTGAGTAAATCCTATTGTAAAGATAAGAAATTACAGCAAAACAGCTAATTTTTGATGAACCAGCATGGGCAATGCCCGATAGAGCATTCTTGCAAGTTTAATAAGGGTGGTATTCGAATGGTAATCCGGTTAATCGTGCCGATTCTTCTCCAAGCATCAAAATGTCGTCATCATCTGCTTCATAATTCCATTTAACTAAAATTGTATGGTTTGCTGAAAGCATTTTTTTTGAAAAAACCAATAAGTCGATGACCAATTTTAGTGAACTGGAATTTAGGTATTCAAAGGATAAAATGAATGTTGTGTTTGGCAAAGGGTTTTTGAAATATTCTTCTGCTTGCTTAAAAATGGGGGCAAAAAATGCCACTGAGTCTTCAGATAAAGTACGTCCCTTTATTGAAAATGTACCTTCATTGACATTGATAGAAACTTCAGGGGTTTCTCTCGTTCCTGCTATAAAAAAGTTTTCCATGGGTTGCAGTAATTAATTTTATTTTCAGTATTTAGCAATTATAGTTTCAATAATTTGTTCTTAGATTTTTACTCCGATTACCGTAATGTCATCAATCTGTTTGCAATTGCCTTTCCAGTCATATAATGTTTGTTCTAAAACATCGTATTGTGTTTGGCTGTCTTTTTCCGCAATTTCGGTGAATAGGTTTTTCAATTTTTTAGCACTAAATTTTTTCAAATCATTTTTATCAAATTGATCAGCATAGCCGTCTGTAAAAAGATAATAAACATCGTTAGGAAGGATGTCTAATTCAACTTCCGTAAATATTTTTCATAATCTTCGTAAGAGCCACCAATTGAAAAGCTTCGTAAGTTTACTTCGTTTAAAACACCATCACGCACGTAATACATTGGTCGGGATGCAGAAGAATAAAGCATTTTTGTTTTTTCTTTGTTGATGGTACAAATGGAAACATCCATACCGTCTCTTGAAGAGCTACCGGCAGCATCTTGCTTTAATAATTTTGTGATGTTAGCGTTTAGTTGATTTAATATTTCGCTTGGAGATGTTATTTTTTTATCGATTACAATGTCGGTTAAAATGGTTGTTCCAATGATTGACATAAAGGCTCCTGGGATACCATGTCCTGTACAATCGACTGCAGCAACGATATAAGATTTTTCTGTTTCAGCAAACCAATAAAAATCTCCGCTAACGATATCTCTTGGCTTAAAAAATATAAACGATTTAGGAAAACAAGAGATGAAGCTTTCTTTCGTAGGAAGCAAGGATTCTTGAATTCGTTTTGCGTAATTGATACTGTCAGTAATATCTTTATTTTTTTCTTCGAGAATGACCTTTATACTTTCCAGTTGCTCTTTTTCTATTTGTAATTGGTAGGTTTTTTCTTTTACGGTACTTTCTAGTTTTTGCTTGATTCTGAGTAAGCCTTTAATTCTTGATTTGATAAAAAGGTATACCAATACACCAACAATAACAATTAATACCAGCCAAAACCAGATGTGTTTCCATAATGGGAGTGCAATTTCAAATACAATTTCTGTGGGTTTTGTGTTCCAAACACCATCTCTATTGGTTGACAAAACTTGAAATGTATATGTACCATCCGCAATTTTGGGAAACTCTAAGATTCGCTCATCAGTAGTTCGCCAGGTTGAATCAAGACCGACAAGTCTATATTTGTATAAAACTTTTGATGCATCGGTGAGTGAAATTCCAACGTATTCAAGCTTAGCAGTGTAGGTGCTGTATGGCAATAGGATGGGTTCATTAATGTTGTATGGTTTGCCATTGAAAGATAAAGAAAGGATTTGTGTCCTAGGCTCTGCTACTGTAATATTATTTCGTTTGGTATTGTATAATACGAGTCCTTCTTCATTCCCGAACCATAAATTCCCTTTTAAATCGGAAACAGCTGCATTCACATTGTTATTTGTAAATAGAAGTCCATCATTTTTCTTATAACTGGTTATCTGATGTTTAATTCCTTTAATCCGTGACATTCCATTTTTATGCGTCACCCAAACATCATTGTTGTAATTAACGACAGCAGAATAACAGAAATTTGAAATTAACCCGTTCTCAACTCTGAAATTTTGTGTTTTTTTGCCATCATATGTAAAAACGCCATCTCCATTGGTTGATATCCAAATTAATCCTCTCAAATCTTCAGAAACTGAATTTATCGAATAACTTTTTAGTTCTGCAATGTCTCTTAATACGGTTATTTCGTCATTTTGTAAAAAGTAAGGCGGTGTACCATCCGAGCAAAACCAAATGCGGCTTTTGGAGTCACAAAAAATGTAGCGCACATTATTATGAAGTAAACCTTCTGCGGTTGTTAATAAATCCGTTTTGTTTGTTTCTTGGTCTATAAAATAAACGCCATCTTTTGTTCCGATAATGATGGTGCCACTTTTGGTTTGTGCAATGCAATTGATTGAAATGCTGGCCAATTTATTCTTTTTTGAAAAATTTTCGAATTGATTTGTTGTTGCATCGAATTTAAAAACACCGTTTAATTCTGTTCCAATCCATATTTTCCCATTTTTATCTCTTAATAATGCATTTACTTGGTCTTTTACAAATCCATTTTTTGCATCAAATAAAACAGATTGGGTTTTGTTTTCTGGAAAGTATTTTACTAATCCGATTGTTGAGCCGAGCCAAATGAAATTTGTGCTGTCTACTAAAATGGATTTGATGTCAGTAGCAAATTCAGGTTTGTAGAAATTAAATTTGTAAACCGGCATTTCAATCAGACCGTTTCCAAAGGTGCCAAACCACATGTTGTATTCAAAGTCCTCAAAAATGGTTTGTATATAATTACTGGATAAGCCATTCTCTTTGGAAATGGTCGTCACTGTGAATTTGTCTTTGTTGTTCCCGGGAGGAAATACAACTTTTTTTAATCCTTCATTCGCAAGTGAGATCCAAAGATTGGTCTCGTGATCGGAATAAATGCTGAGAATGTTTTTGGCATCGGAAGATAACTCGTTTGTTATTTCAGAGATTTTTGAAATTCGTTTACTTTTTAGTTTTACACCATATGCACCTTCACCGGGAATGGCTAACCAAAATATACTTGCATTTTGATAGTCTCTTATGATAGAAGTAATATTTTTATCTTTAAAGTCTTTTCCTTCTGCAATTAGTTTAGGTTTTTTTATGTTTTGGATGTCGTACCAGCTCAGACCGTAGTTGCTACCACAAAGTAGATTTCCGAAATTGTCTAATTTAATACAATTAATTCCGGAGTCCTCAGAAAAAACGGGCCCTTTTAACGTAAAAGTTGTGTCGATATAATAAACCCCTTTTCCTTGCACTACAAACCAAATATTCTTTTTTGCATCCTCTGCAAATGAAATTATTTTTGAGCCAAGTTCTTCCGATTTTTTTATTTTTTTGATGACACCTTTTTTTAGATAGGAAATTCCACTCTGGTAATGCCCCATCCAAATGATTTTCCTTGAATCGATGTAGTGGGTGTTTACAAAGTTTTCACTCAGACTGTCGTTAGTGGTGTACGTTTTAAATTTATTTCCTTCATACGCTACAAATCCGTTACCGGTAGATAGGTATATAAAACCATCCGAGGATTGTGAAATAGTGTAGATATAGTTTTGTGCAAGTCCATTATCTTCTGTGTATAAATTGAAATCATACACCTGACCAAAGGAGGCTTTAGAAAGGAAAAAAAATACTACAATAAATAACCGAGAGCACTTATGCATAAAACTAATTTGTTTTCACCTTTATTTTATATTTATATTTTGGTACGCCTCCGATAGGTGAGGCGAAAAAGGGTAAATTTTCACCGTATTGATTTTGAATGTATACAACAATATTGTTGTTGTTTGAATCTTTGAGTTTTATAAATTGAATATCCATCGAGGTGTTTAATTCTTCTTTTCAATTTCATATTTATGCTTTTTCCACACGTTGTTGGTTGATGATTTATCACCAGTTCCTTTTTTAGCAACTGATATAACGCGTATCACTCCGTCATCATCATAATCAAAAATATTTATTTCAATTGCAGTTACTTTTGCATCAATGAATGGATAAACATGACCTACTGAGGTTTTTGAATCGGAAAGTCGGAATGAATATTCGTATGCAAATGCGTTTCCACCTTCTACATTTTTGTTTTCGTTTGGTTTTGATGATAAAAACATTCGGTAAAGGTTGCCATCATCACCTTCTAACCCTTCAATAACTATTTTAAAAACATATTGATTAAATGTCGGGTCTATTTCTCCTTCCGTAGGATTGAAAGGGCCAAGTGTTACCCAATTGTTGTCATATTCTGCTTCATTTGAAAAGGTTTTTGTCGCGAGTTGTATTCCGCTTTTGAAATTTCCTTTTGGATCAATGCTTTTTGCTGCAGGATCAGTATGTGCTCCTTTACCCCCATAAACAGAAAACTTGGTTTTTGTATTGAAGGCGGGTCCATGCAATTCGTCATTCGTTCCACTGTTTTCCGGGTCATAAATTCGAATGTAGATGGGATTTTTTTCAGACAAAGGAATTACAAAAAAGAAGGTTTGGACAAAATCGTCATCTCCCCATTCTTTTAATGAACTTTTACCGAATGTTCCCAAGTAAGGGAATTTTTCATCAGTTGAGGGAACGGATTGGGAGTAGGAATTAGACACGATGCCTGCAAATAGAAGCACAAAAATCAATCTGTTTAGTATCATTGTTTCTTTTTTGTTATATATAAGGTAACCCTTCTGTTATATAATATATTTTTTTGAAAATTGTTTTCGTCACCAATCGGACGTTCATTTTTCGGAATGTTTTTTATACTTGCAATTTTGATACCCTTTTCTTCAAGGTATTGTTTTATTACGTTTCCGCGCTTTTTAGAAAGCTCTAATCGGGCTTCCTCAAATATTTGCTCATTAAACTCTGCACTTCCAACTGTATCCGTAAACGAATAAATCGAAATGGATAAATCGGATTCTATTTTTAAAATTTCTGCAATAAGATCCAATACAGGTAAATATTTTTTCTGAATCGAATCAGCAAATCCCGTAAAGTAAATATTGCTCGAAAACTCTTTAAATGTAGTATTATTATTTTTCAAATTAACCATCCAATCGAAAATTTTGACATTTTGAAGCTTTTCGTTGCTTTGAAGTAACGAATCACCGCTGTAGGCTACTACACGCGCACTATTTAGTCCGTTCGCTCTGGCTTGTCGATATTCATCTTTTAAATCCAATATTTTCTCTTTTCTTCCGGCTGTATAGAGGTATAAACTATCCAGCATAAATTCCCGGATGTCGGTTAATCCTTTGAAGAAGTCTGCATCTCGAGGGATCTGTTTTTCAGAACTTCCAAGGTAAACTCTGAAGTTTAAACTATCTACGTTTTCTGTTGTGAAGGTGATTTTTTTGTTTTGTGGTGCGGTATAAATTGTGTCCTCTGTATTCTTCCATAATTCGTTTGCAATAAAAATTTTCTTCTCCACACATAGTTCATGAATTCTGCCTGTTGAATCGTTTTTGTATTCAACGCCTAGTTTTATAAAGTATTCACCTTCTTTTTCATATTTTCTGTTACCTGTAATTCCGCTTGAATAGTTTCCATCACCAAAGTTCCAGGAATATCCTAATATTGTTGCTCCTGGTATTTTTGACTTATAACTATTGATATTTATTATGCCGTTTTTTGCAGCAGTATCAGGAGCATTTAAATATACTTGCTCTGAATCGTCCACCACAAAATCGTAGCTGGCCTCATTATAAAACAAGGCGCCTGATTCCTCTTCTACAATATTAAGTTCAACTACGTAAGTGCCTGATTTTTTGAAACAATGTCTTGCTTCCAAACTTTTAATTTTTGTTCCATCTCCTAAATCCCATTCGTAGATTAGCTTCGTTTGATTGTCATCCGATAAATTCCCAACGGTGCTTTCTTCATAAAATGTAAAGCAGTAAGAAGGGGCAACATAAGGAACACAGTTTTTTATGCTTGGATATTTATTGGTGAAATAATAAATATCGTCTTTGGTAATTGCATTTCTACTGGATGAAAAATACCCTTGTTTCTTTGTGGAATCTATAAATGCTCCAAAATCATCTGAAGCAGAATTGATAGGTGATTCTAAGAGGTGTTTGGATGCGTTAATTGAGTCAGTTAAATCGAAAGAATAGAGGTCTAATCCGCCAATGCCATCCGGAATATTACTAGAAAAATACAACATATTTATTGGAGAAACAGATGGGAACACTTCATTATAGGCTGTGTTTATTTTTGCGCCCAGATTTATTGGATTGGACCAGCTCCCATTTTCATAAATTGAATAGTAAAGATCCATACCACCATAACCGCCAGCCATATTGGAAGAAAACACTAACGTTTTTCCATCTATTAAAAAATAAGGATGTGTGTATGAAAATTCAGGTTTACAAAAAGACAATTTTATCGGTTTATTCCATGCATTTTTTTTAAAATCGGATTGATACAGCTGAAGATTTTTTAACGTAATTTTTGAGGTTTTAAATTTAAATGGTGCGAAGAATATGAAGAATTGGTGCTAAAAATGATAGTTGATTGGTCTTTGTTAAAACAACCTGGTCCATCATTAAATGCTGTATTGATTGTTCTGGAAATTGGTTTTGCCTGTTTAAATGAAAGGGAATCTACTCTTTCTGAAATAAAAAGATCAATCAATGGCTTTTCATTTTCATTCGTATAAACAACTCCTACCAAATTATTTCTGTCGGATGCAAAGAGTAATTTTCCATTATTAATTACCGGAGCATATTCTGAGTTCCCCGAATTGATTGAAATGGGTGCAACAAAGTAATGTGTTGTGTCTTCTTTAAAAAAGGGAATGGAATCAGATAGCATCGCTTCCTGTCCGAATACACGAGGGGAGAGTAGGATAGAGAAAATGAAACAAGACAAAAACAATTTGCTCATAAAACTAAAAATAACGTGGACTTGTTGCATTCACTTTATACCCAAACTCATATTTTAACATCACTTCATGTGATCCTCTGTTATAGGTTTTTAATTTTGAAAGTGTTAAGTCGAACGCATAACCAATGTTGAATTGATCGTTGATGGAATAGTTTAGCAAAAATACAACAGCATCATTGGTTCTATAAGAAAATCCTAATCCGAAATTTTTGTAATATGTGTTCAGGTTTAAATCCACTTCAATAGGTGAATTGTTGATGTATTTTACCAAAACGGTAGGTTTGAAAAGAATCGATTCGGAATATTTCAAAATACATCCTCCATTCAATATCATTGGGTTGTAAGTGTTCTTGGTATAGCTTCCAAACTGAATTAATGAAGGTGAAGACAAGCCAATAAAATATTTTTTAGCTAAGTAGTAAATACCAACTCCCGCTAATGGTGTAACCGTTTTTTGTGATTGCCCTTCAAAAATAGCATCTCCGGCTGTTGTTGTATTGATTTGATCCCAATTATTTCGAGTAATGTCAAGTCCGCCAAGAATTCCGAAACTAAGCGAACTTTTAGAGAAATTTAATTTGTAAGCAAAAATACCATTTACAATATTTTTGTTCGTTACGCCATATCTATCGGAAATAAAATTCACACCAACATTTAGTTTGTTGTTTGGTAATGGGGTATGGATACTCAAGGAAGTTGTTTTTGGAGCACCATCAAATCCTGTCCACTGATTTCTATGAAGCAGTGTGATGTTTAATGCCTTGTTTGCTCCTGCATAGGCAGGGTTTATCGCCAGCCCGTTAAACATATATTGGCTGTATTGATTGTTGTGCTGAGAAAAAGAAATTTTCACAACAACAAAAAGAAATAGGAGTGTTATACTTTTTTTCATTTTGTTTTGATTACTACATAGCCATTTATTGTTCTTTCGGCACTCAATTTTAAAATATAATAATAGGTGTCATCAGATAATCTTCCGCCACTATTGTTATTTCCATCCCAATCATTTTTATAGTCAGGATTGCTATATACCAAATTTCCCCAGCGATTAAATACATTTAACTCAACATTGGTAAAGTCGCCTAAGCCAGGAATTTCAAAGAAATCATTGATATTATCACCATTCGGAGAAAAACCATTTGGTACTTGTATTTCTGATACCGTTATCATTACTTCATCCGTGCTGGATGGACATGCTCCATTTGAAATTGTCCATAAAAAGATATTTTGTCCACCAGTTAAGTTGGCTGTATATGTTCCCGGATCATTGATGTTTGTGAACAGTCCACTTCCTGAAAGAATACTCCACGTTCCAATTCCGGTTATAGGAGTGTTGGCATTTAATGTTACAAAATTCAAGCTTGTTGAAACGTCTAACCCGGCATTCGCAATGGTTGGAATGTCATCCACCCAAATCTCAACATCATCCATTGTAGGTGGACAGGTAGCTCCAGAAATTGTCCAGCGGAAAATGTTAGAGCCGATGCTTAAACCTGTCACGGATGTAACTGGCGATGCCGGACTTACAATCGTTCCGCTACCACTGATGAGCGTCCAGAATCCTGTTCCCACAATTGGAACATTCCCGTTTAGCGTTGATGAGAAAGCGCAAATTGCAGAATCGATACCGGCATTGGCAACAGTCGGAAAGGCATCTACAAAAATAGTTACTGTATCTGTTGTGGAAGGACAAGTACCACTGGATATCGTCCAAACAAATGTGTTGATGCCGCTGCTCATGCCTGTAATGCCACAAATAGGAGATGATGGAGACGTTAACGTTCCTGTTCCCACAATCGCTGTCCAGAGGCCAGTTCCTATGGCAGGAGTATTTCCATTTAAAGTGGAGGTTGCCGCACAGATGGTTGAATCAAAACCTGCATTGGCTGCAGAAGGGAATGGATCAATATAATAATTTACAGTATCTGTTGATGCACTGCAAGTACCATTTGAAATCGTCCAGACAAATGTATTGGTTCCAATGCTTAATCCTGATATGGCTGTCGTAGGCGAAGATGGAGTGGTAATGGTTCCCGCTCCAGAAACAACACTCCAGTTACCAGTTCCAATTGTTGGTACATTCCCATTTAATGAAGATGTCGATGAACAAATAGTGGAATCAAATCCTGCATTTGCTGCTGTTGGAAAGGGATCAACAAAAATGGAAACGGTGTCGAAAGAAGAAGGACAAGTTCCATTAGCAATTGTCCAAACAAATGTATTTACGCCAACACTTAAACCAGAAACACCACAAGATGGCGAAGTGGCTGCGAATAATGAGGCACCACCTGCAGTAACCGTCCATGTTCCTGATCCGATTGCAGGTGTATTTCCATTTAATGTAGAGTTTGCAGAGCAGATGGTTGAATCAAAACCTGCGTTTGCAACGGTTGGTAATGGGTCTACAAAATAATTTACAGTGTCGTGTGAAACAGGACAAGCACCACTTGTAATCGACCATACAAATGTGTTGGTGCCAATGCTTAATCCTGAAATACCTGAAGTAACATTGCTGGAATCACTTAATATTCCGGTACCAGCAATTACCGACCAAGTTCCTATTCCGACAATTGGAATATTTCCATTTAAAGAGGAAAAAGAAGAACAGATTGTTGAATCACTTCCAGCGTTTGCCGGAGTAGCAAAGGTGTTGATTGTAGCTACAACCGTATCTGTTGTTGGTACACAGGTTCCGTTTGAAATGGTCCAGACAAATACATTTACGCCCACACTTACACCGGTTATTGATGATGTTGGTGATGTAGGATTGGTAATTGTACCACTACCTGAAACGATTGTCCATAAACCAGTACCAACAATTGGTGTATTGCCATTTAATGTAGCAGAAGATGCACATATAATAAAATCGGAACCGGCATTAGCAATTGTTGGATATGCATCTACATTTATTGTAACCGTATCTTTTGATGAAAGGCATACTCCATTTGAGATTGTCCAAACAAATTTATTCACACCAATACTCATTCCAGTTACAGTCGAGGAATTTGATGTAGGTGATGTAACAGTTCCTGTTCCTGAAATCACAGACCATATACCTGTTCCTACAATTGGTGCATTGGCATTTAATGTTGAAGCTGACGAACAAATAGTGGAATCAAATCCGGCATTCGCTATAGTAGGAAAATCGAAACGATAAATTGTTACAGTATCTGTTGAGCTAGGACAAACTCCATTTGAAATCGTCCAAACAAATGTATTTACTCCAACACTTATTCCACTCACCGTTGATGTAGGTGAACTTGGCGTTGTAACTACTCCAGTGCCAGTTATTACAGTCCACAATCCAGTTCCTATAGCAGGTGTATTTCCAGCAAGTGTTGCACTCGTGGCACAAATGGTTTGGTCGATACCTGCTGCAGATACAGTAGGTGGAGCATCTCGTGTAATAGTAATATCATCGGTAGAAGGAGAGCATACTCCATTGCTGATGGTCCAACGGAATGTATTGATGCCTACACTCAAACCGGTAACACCGGATGTTGGAGATGTTGGTGTTGTAACAACTCCTGTTCCTGCTAATACAGTCCAAACTCCTGTTCCAACAATGGGTGTGTTTCCTGCAAGTGTTGCTGTTGTTGAACACACCGTTTGGTTTGGTCCTGCAGCAGAAAGTGTAGGGAAATTGAAACGGAAAATCGTCACAGAATCAACTGATGCTGCACAGGTTCCATTGGAGATGGTCCAAACAAAAATATTTGTTCCTACTCCTAATCCTGTAAGTCCGGATGTTGGTGAAGTAGGAGTGGTAATGGTTGCACTACCTGCAACGATGGTCCAAAGTCCGGTTCCTACCACTGGAGTATTTCCGGCAAGTGTTGTGCTTGTTGCACAAATGGTTTGATTCACTCCTGCATTAGAAACGGTAGGTGGTGTATCACGGAAAATAGTAATGTCGTCAGTGGATGGTGTACATACCCCATTGGAAATGGTCCAACGGAAAACGTTCACTCCAAAACTTAATCCTGTAACTCCTGATGTTGGTGAAGATGGTGTTGTTACAACTCCAGTTCCTGCAATTACACTCCATACTCCTGTTCCAACTACAGGTGTGTTTGCAGCAAGTGTAGCAGTGGTTGCGCACAATGTTTGATCCGGACCAGCCGTTGCAACGGTAGGGAAATCGTAACGGAAAATTGTAACAGAATCGAATGAATTAGCACATGTTCCATTGGAGATGGTCCAAACAAAAATATTTGTTCCTACTCCTAATCCTGTAAGTGTGGATGTTGGTGAAGTAGGAGTGGTGATGGTTGCACTGCCTGCAACAATGGTCCAAAGTCCGGTTCCTACCACAGGTGTATTTCCGGCAAGTGCAGTACTTGTAGCACAAATGGTTTGATTCACTCCTGCATTAGAAACAGTAGGTGGTGTATCGCGGAAAATAGTAATGTCGTCAGTGGATGGTGTACATACCCCATTGGAGATGGTCCATCTAAATGTGTTCACTCCAAAACTTAATCCTGTAACACCGGATGTTGGAGATGTTGGTGTTGTTACCACTCCGGTTCCAGCAATCACCGTCCATGCACCTGTTCCAACTACAGGTGTGTTTGCAGCAAGTGTAGCAGTGGTTGCGCATAAGGTTTGATCCGGACCAGCCGTTGCAACGGTAGGGAAATCAAAGCGGAAAATTGTAACAGAATCGAATGAATTAGCACATGTTCCATTGGATATGGTCCAAACAAAAATATTTGTTCCTACTCCTAATCCTATAAGTGTTGATGTTGGTGAAGTAGGAGTGGTAATGGTTGCACTACCTGCAACGATGGTCCAAAGTCCCGTTCCTACCACAGGTGTATTACCGGCAAGTGTTGTGCTCGTTGCACAAATGGTTTGGTCCACTCCAGCTGCAGCAACTGTAGGTGGTGTATCGCGGAAAATAGTAATATCGTCAGTGGAAGGTGTACACACACCATTAGAGATGGTCCATCTAAACGTATTCACTCCAAAACTTAATCCGGTAACTCCTGATGTAGGCGATGAAGGTGTTGTAACCACTCCGGTTCCAGCAATCACCGTCCATGCACCTGTTCCAACTACAGGTGTGTTTGCAGCAAGTGTAGCAGTGGTTGCGCATAAGGTTTGATCCGGACCAGCCGTTGCAACGGTAGGGAAATCGTAACGGAAAATTGTAACCGAATCGAATGAATTAGCACATGTTCCATTGGAGATGGTCCAAACAAAAATATTTGTTCCTACTCCTAATCCTGTAAGTGTGGATGTTGGTGAAGTAGGAGTTGTGATGGTTGCACTACCTGCAACGATTGTCCAAAGTCCCGTTCCTACCACAGGTGTATTTCCGGCAAGTGTTGTGCTCGTTGCACAAATAGTTTGATCCACTCCAGCTGCAGCAACTGTAGGTGGTGTATCGCGGAAAATAGTAATGTCGTCAGAGGATGGTATACATACCCCATTGGAGATGGTCCATCGGAACGTATTCACTCCAAAACTTAATCCGGTAACACCGGATGTTGGAGATGTTGGTGTTGTCACCACTCCGGTTCCTGCAATCACTGTCCATGATCCTGTTCCGACAATAGGTGTGTTTGCAGCAAGTGTAGCAGTTGTTGCGCACAATGTTTGATCCGGACCTGCAGTTGCAACGGTAGGGAAATCTAAACGATAAAACACAACAGTGTCTGTTGTTATCGGACAACTTCCGCTTGTTATGGTCCAAACAAATGTATTAAATCCTAAGCTTATTCCTGTTACTCCTGAGGTGGCTGAAGTAGGTGTTGTAACAATTCCAGTTCCGGCAATCACTGTCCATGCACCAGAGCCAATAACCGGTGTGTTTCCGGTAAGTGTTGCTGTTGTTGAGCAAATTGTTTGATCTGGTCCGGCTAATGCAACAGTAGGAGTTACAAGTCGATTGATGGTTATGTCATCTGTTGAAGGAGTACAAAGTCCATTCGAAGTTGTCCAGCGGAAAGTGTTCGCCCCAAGTATCATTCCTGTAACTCCGGAAGTAGGAGAAGTAGGAGTGGAAAATACGCCAGATCCAGCAATTACTGTCCAGAATCCTGATCCAACAATAGGAGTATTAGCCGCTAATGTTGCAGTATCACTGCAAACAATTTGATCCGGACCTGCGGCAGCTGGAGTAGGAAAATCCAAACGATTAATTGTAATCGAATCGAATGAATTAGCACATGTTCCATTTGAAATGGTCCAAACAAAAGTATTGACTCCAACACTTAATCCTGTTACTCCGGATGATGGTGATGATGGGGTGGTAACTGTTGCACTACCGGTAACAACGGTCCATGTTCCTGCTCCAACCACCGGTGTATTTCCTGCAAGGGTAGCAGAAGTTAAACAAACCGTTTGGTCAATTCCTGCATTCGATACAGTAGGTGGTGTATCACGGAAAATAGTAATGTCATCAATAGAAGGTGTACATACACCATTAGAGATGGTCCATCGGAAAATATTCGCACCAAAACTTAATCCAGTAACACCTGAAGAAGGTGATGTAGGTGTTGTCACCACTCCAGTTCCCGCAATCACTGTCCATACACCTGTTCCAACAATTGGATTGTTTCCGGCAAGTGTAGCGGTGGTTGTACATAAAGTTTGATCAGGTCCAGCTGCCGCTGTAGTAGGGAAAAGCAAACGATCGATAACAATATCGTCCACTGATGGAGCGCAGGTTCCATTGGAGATGGTCCATCGGAAAGTATTGGTTCCAAAGCTTAATCCGGTAACCCCTGAAGTAGGTGAAGTTGGAGTGGTAACCACTCCTGTTCCAGTTACCACTGTCCAAAATCCAGTTCCGACCGTAGGAGCATTCCCCGCAAGTGTCGCAGTGGTTGTACAAACTGTTTGATCTACTCCCGCATTTGAAGTTGTAGGTGGTGTATCACGGAAGATGGTTACATCGTCAATGGATGGAGTACAAATACCATTGGAGATGGTCCAACGGAATGTATTCACTCCTAAGCTAAGCCCAGTAACACCTGGCGATGGCGATGTAGGTGTTGTCACTACTCCGGTTCCAGCAATCACCGTCCATGCGCCTGTTCCAATAGCAGGAGTATTTGCTGCGAGTGTAGCAGTGGTTGTACACAATGTTTGATCCGGTCCTGCAGCTGCAGTGGTAGGGAAATCCAAGCGATTAATAGTAATGTCATCAATAGAAGGCGGACATGTTCCATTGGTGGTTGTCCATCGGAATGTATTGATACCAACACTTAATCCGGTAACACCGGAAGTAGGTGAAGTAGGAGTAGTAACAGTTGCACTACCCGCTACAACCGTCCAAATACCTGTTCCAACAATCGGAGCATTTCCGTTGAGTGTAGCTGTTGTAACACAAACGGTTTGGTCTGTTCCTGCATTTGAAGTTGTAGGTGGTGTATCTTGGAAAATGGTAATATCATCAGTAGAAGGTGTACACACTCCATTGGAGATGGTCCATCTGAATGTATTGACTCCTAAGCTTAATCCAGTCACACCGGAAGTAGGTGAAGTTGGTGTTGTCACCACTCCAGTACCAGCAATCACTGTCCATGCACCCGTTCCTATGATTGGCGTGTTAGCAGCAAGTATAGCAGTAGTTGCACAAATTGTTTGATCGGGTCCTGCAGCAGCAGTAGGGAAATCCAAGCGATTAATAATCACATCATCAATAGATGGTGAACAGGTACCATTGGAGATGGTCCATCGGAATGTATTAACACCGACACTTAATCCTGTTACTCCGGATGATGGTGATGAGGGTGTTGTCACGACTCCACTACCAGTGATTACGGTCCATGCGCCTGTTCCTACCACTGGATTATTTCCAGCAAGAGTAGCTGACGTTGCACAAACAGTTTGATCGACTCCTGCCGCGGAGGTGGTTGGTGGTGTATCTCTGAAAATCGTGATGTCATCAGTTGTTGGTGTACATACACCATTAGAGATGGTCCATCTAAATGTGTTTACACCAAAGCTTAATCCCGTAACTCCAGATGTAGGAGATATAGGTGTTGTCACAACACCAGTCCCTGCAATCACTGTCCATGCGCCCGTTCCAACAGTAGGTGTGTTTCCTGCAAGAGTAGCGGTTGTTACACAAAGTGTTTGATCAGGTCCAGCGGTGGCCACAGTCGGGAAATTAAAACGAGTTATTGTGATATTATCTGTAGATGGAGTACAAACTCCATTTGAAATTGTCCAACGGAAAGTGTTAACTCCAACGGATAATCCAGTAACTCCAGACGTTGGTGAAGTAGGGGTGGTAACCGTTGCGCCACCGGCAAGAACTGTCCAAGCGCCTGTACCGACAACCGGTGTGTTTCCGGCAAGTGTTGCTGTTAATGTACAAACACTTTGATCCGGACCTGCATTAGATAAGGTCGGATTAGCATTTCGAGTGATTGTAACATCATCAGTAGAAGGAGTACAAACCCCATTTGAAATAGTCCATCGGAATGTATTGACACCCACTGATAATCCTGTAACTCCGGATGTTGGAGAAGTAGGTGTTGTAACCGTTGCTCCACCCGCAATAACGGTCCATGCTCCTGTTCCAACTGTTGGAGTATTCCCGGCAAGTGTCGCAGTTGTCGCACAACGAACTTGATCTGGTCCGGCAGCAGCTGTGGTAGGTATGTTAAAGCGGTTGATTGTAATATCATCTGTTGAAGAAGCGCATATTCCGTTTGAAATGGTCCAACGGAATGTATTCACACCAACACTTAATCCGGTAACCCCTGATGTTGGTGAAGATGGTGTGGTTACTGTTGCTGCGCCTGTAATAACGGTCCATACACCAGTACCTACGAGTGGTGTATTTGCTGCAAGTGTAGCTGTTGTTGCACAAACATTTTGATCAACACCTGCTGCGGAAACAGTCGGAGTTGCATCGCGGGTAATAGTAATATCATCCATGGAAGGTGTACAAACGCCACTTGTAATGGTCCAACGGAAGGTGTTTACTCCAACGGATAAACCAGTAACACCTGATGTTGGTGAAGATGGAGTTGTAACTGTTGCACTGCCAGCAATCACTGACCATATACCAGTTCCTACAAGAGGTGTATTTGCTGCAAGTGTTGCGGTGGTCGAACAAATTGTTTGGTCAGGTCCTGCAGCTGATATTGTTGCAACTGGATCTACGGTGATGGTAACATTGTCTGCAGATGGAGGACAAGTTCCATTCGAAATGGTCCATACGAAGGTGTTCGCTCCAATACTTAATCCACTCACACCAGGTGTTGCAGAGGTGGTGGATGTAAGTGTTCCTGTTCCTGCAGTGATAGTCCACATTCCGGATCCAATAATTGGGATATTCCCATTTAAAACGGAAGCAGTGGAGCAAATTGTAGAATCAAATCCGGCATTGGCAACAGTTGGTAAAGGGTCAATAATCAGACTCACCGAGTCAATGGATGAGGGGCAAGTTCCGTTTGAAATGGTCCAAACAAATGTATTTGTTCCAACTGTTAATCCTGTTACTCCGGAAGTTGGAGAACTTGGTGTGGTAACAAATCCACCCCCAGAAAAAACGGTCCAAATTCCTGTTCCAAGAATTGGTGTGTTTCCATTTAAGGAAGAGGAAGCACTGCAAAAAGTATTATCGGCACCGGCATTTGAAACGGTTGGGTTTTGATCAACATTAATAGTAATGTCATCAAAAGACGGGGCGCATGTACCATTTGAAATGGTCCATCGGAAGGTGTTTACTCCAATGCTCAAACCAGTGACTCCAGAAGTTGGAGATGAAGGCGTTGTTACTGTACCAGAACCGGCAATCACCGTCCAAGTGCCGGTTCCAACGGTAGGTGTATTTCCTGCAAGTGTTGCAGTTGAAGCACAAATTGTTTGATTCGGACCTGCAGCAGCAACAGTTGGTGGAGTGTCACGGAATATGGTGATGTCATCAACAGATGGTGTACAAATACTGTTTGAAATGGTCCAACGGAATGTATTAACTCCTAAGCTTAATCCGGTCACTCCGGAAGTAGGTGAAGTCGGAGTTGTAACGGTTGCGGAGCCAGCAATCACTGTCCATGCTCCGGTTCCTACAGTAGGAGAATTACCGGCAAGTGTTGCAGTGGTTGTGCACAATGTTTGATTAGGTCCGGCTGCCGAAGTTGTTGGAAATGGTAAACGAGTAATGGTTACATCATCAGTTGAAGGTGGACAAACGCCATTCGAAATCGTCCAGCGGAAAATATTTACACCTACACTTAAACCTGTAACCGGTGAACCTGGTGCAGAAGGGAATGTTACACTTCCGGTTCCTGCAATTACCGTCCAAACCCTTGTTCCGATAGCTGGAAGATTCCCTGCAAGAGTAGCAGTTGTTGCGCAAACGGTTTGATCTGTTCCCGCATTGGCAGTTGTTGGAGCGGCATCACGATTAATTGTAACATCATCCACAGAGCTTGGACAGGTACTATTGGTGATGGTCCAACGGAACGTATTCACTCCAATACTTAAACCAGTTACTCCTGATGTTGGTGATGTAGGTGTTGTTATGGTTGCTCCACCAGCGATGACGGTCCAGACACCTGTTCCAACGGTTGGTGTATTTCCTGCAAGAGTGGCATTGGGCGAACAAACAACTTGGTCGGGACCAGCAGCAGCAGTTGTAGGAAAATCCAATCGATTGATGATAATGTCATCAGTGGAAGGAGTACATATTCCATTCGAAATCGTCCAACGAAAGGTGTTAACACCAACGCTCAATCCGGTCACTCCAGATGTTGGTGATGTTGGTGTTGTGATTGTTGCACCTCCGGAGATAACCGTCCAAACTCCTGTGCCAACAATTGGTGTATTGCCTGCCAATGTTGCAGAAGTAGCACAAACGGTTTGATCGAATCCTGCATCTGCAATGGTAGGAACATCATAGCGCGTAATAATAATATCATCTACTGATGGC